>JBMOMI010000312.1:0-4485 GCA_049325235.1 Actinomycetota bacterium
CTCGCGCTCGGCGGCACCGGTGTCGTCGTGCCGCGCTCGGGGCGCACGGTGGCGGTGGTCGGCGTGGACGACGTCGTCGTCGTGGACACCCCGGACGCGCTGCTGGTCACCACCCGCGCGCAGGCACAGCGCGTCAAGGCGGTGGTCGACGCCCTCCGCGCCGCCGGCCGCACCGACCTCCTCTGAGATCGGCGCGGGGGGCGGGTGTGAGGCTGGCAACGCGACCGGCCCGCGCGCGTCGTCCGGGGGATAGCCTCCCGAGCATGGCTGACCCCACCCCCGGCCGGGCTCCGGCCGGCGACCCCCACGGCCAGACGGAGTCCGGGCTACCGCTGCGGCCGGTCTACCGCGCGGACGACCTCGCCGCCTGGGACCCCGACACCAAGCTCGGTGAGCCGGGGCGGTTCCCGTTCACCCGCGGGGTGTACCCGACGATGTACACCGGGCGGCCGTGGACGATGCGGCAGTACGCCGGCTTCGGCACCGCCCGGGAGTCCAACGAGCGGTACCACCAGCTCGTCAAGGCCGGCACCGGCGGGCTCAGCGTGGCCTTCGACCTGCCCACGCAGATGGGGTACGACTCCGACGACCCGGTCGCCCACGGCGAGGTCGGCAAGGTCGGGGTGGCGATCGACTCGATCGACGACATGCGCGTGCTGTTCGGCGGCCTCCCGCTCGGCGAGGTGTCGACGTCCATGACGATCAACGCGCCGGCGAGCGTGCTGCTGCTGCTCTACCAGCTGGTCGCCGCCGAGCAGCAGGTCGACTCCTCCAGGCTGGCCGGCACGATCCAGAACGACGTGCTCAAGGAGTACATCGCCCGCGGCACGTACATCTTCCCGCCGAAGGAGTCGCTGCGGCTGATCAGCGACGTCTTCGCCTACTGCGCCAAGGAGATGCCGCGCTGGAACACCATCAGCATCTCCGGCTACCACATGGCCGAGGCCGGGGCGACGCCCGCGCAGGAGATCGCCTTCACGCTCGCCAACGCCAAGGAGTACGTGCGGGCGGCCCTGGACGCCGGGCTGGCCGTCGAGCAGTTCGCGCCCAGGCTCTCGTTCTTCTTCGTCGCGCGGACGACGCTGCTCGAGGAGGTGGCGAAGTTCCGTGCGGCGCGGCGCATCTGGGCCCGCGTGATGAAGGAGGAGTTCGGCACCGACGACCCGAAGTCGCAGATGCTCCGTTTCCACACGCAGACCGCGGGCGTGCAGCTCACGGCCCAGCAGCCGGAGGTCAACCTGGTCCGCGTCGCGCTGCAGGGGCTCGGGGCCGTCCTGGGCGGCACGCAGAGCCTGCACACCAACTCCTACGACGAGGCGATCGCGCTGCCCACCGCGAAGGCCGCCCGCCTCGCGTTGCGCACCCAGCAGGTGATCGCCTACGAGACCGACGTGACGAAGACCGTCGACCCGTTCGCCGGCTCCTACGTGGTGGAGTCGATGACCGACGACCTGGAGGACGCCGTCGTCGCGCTGATGGACGCGGTGGAGGACCGCGGCGGCGCCGTCGCCGCGATCGAGCAGGGCTTCCAGAAGTCCGAGATCGAGCGGTCGGCCTACCGGGTGGCCCAGCAGATCGACGCCGGCGAGCGGGTCGTCGTGGGCGTCAACCGGTTCACGATCGACGAGGAGGAGCCGTACGAGCCGCTGCGCGTCGACCCGGCGATCGAGGCCGAGCAGAGGGAGCGGCTGGCCCGTCTGCGCGCCGAGCGCGACGCCGACGCGGTCGAGCGGTCGCTCGCGGCGCTGCGGGAGGCGGCCCGGGGGACGTCGAACGTCCTGTACCCGATGAGGGAGGCCCTGGCGGCGCGGGCCACCGTCGGTGAGGTGTGCCACGCGCTGCGGGACGTGTGGGGCACGTACGTCCCGACCGACGCCTTCTGACCGCTCGGGGTACGGTGAGGGACGCCGTGAAGACCTCCCCCGTACCCCTGACCGAGCTGCCCCTCACCGAGCTGCTCGCGCTGCACCTGCACGACCTCGTCGCGTTCCGTCGCGACGTCCACGCCCACCCCGAGGTGGGCAGGTCGGAGACCAGGACGACGGCCGCGGTCGCCGACCGGCTGCGCGCCGCCGGCCTGGAGCCACGGCTGCTGCCCGGCACGGGGCTGGTCTGCGACGTCGGCGAGGCGGACGCCCCGGCCCTGGCGCTGCGCGCCGACATCGACGCGCTGCCCGTCGCCGAGGAGACCGACCTGCCCTTCGCCTCGACCGTGGACGGGGTCGCGCACGCGTGCGGGCACGACGTCCACACCGCCGTCGTCCTCGGGGCCGGCCTGCTGCTCGCCGACCTGCACCGCGGCGGCCGGCTGCGCGGCCGGGTGCGGCTGATCTTCCAGCCGGCCGAGGAGTCCACCCCCGGGGGAGCCCTCGACGTCATCGCGGCCGGCGGCCTGGACGGCGTGCACCGGATCTTCGCCGTCCACTGCGACCCGCACACCGACGTCGGTCACGTCGGGTTGCTGACCGGGCCGATCACCTCGGCGTCGGACCACGTGCTCGTGCGGCTGCGCGGAGACGGCGGGCACACGTCCCGGCCGCACCTGACCGGCGACCTCGTCTTCGCGCTCGCGAAGGTGGCGACCGAGCTGCCCGCCGTGCTGTCCCGCCGGCTCGACCCCCGCTCGGGGGCTGCCCTGGTCTGGGGCCGGATCAGCGCCGGCGGAGCCTCCAACGCGATCCCGAGGCACGGCGTCCTCGAGGGCACGCTGCGGTGCCTGCGGGCGGAGGCCTGGCACCAGGCCGGTGAGCTGCTGCCCCGCGTCGTCGCCGAGATCGCGGCGCCGTACGGCGTGACCGCCCAGGTCGAGCACACCCGCGGCGTGCCGCCGGTCGTCAACGACCCCGCCAGCGTCGCCGTCCTCGAGCACGCGGTCCGCACCGAGCTCGGTGACGACTGCCTCGTCCCCACCGAGCAGAGCCTCGGCGGGGAGGACTTCTCCTGGTACCTCGAGCGCGTCCCCGGCGCGCTCGCCCGGCTCGGCACCCGGACGCCGGGAGGGCCGACCTACGACCTGCACCGCGGCGACTTCGTGGCCGACGAGCGCGCCATCGGGGTGGGGGCGCGCCTGCTGGCCGCCGCCGCGGTCCGGGCGGCCGCGCTCGCCGCGCAGGGCACCGACGAGCTGCCGGAGGCCGTCGCCGGCGCCGTCTCCGGGGCCGTTCCGGTCGCGGATCGGTAACGGTTCGGAAGATCGGGACCGAGGTCCCGGTTACTGAGCGGTACCTCCGCCTATAGTCGCGCTCGCTGGACCGGGCCCATCCCGGCGCGAGAATGGTGGAGGCATCGTGAAGAGAATCGTGCGGGCGACCGCGCTGGCGGGGGCCGTCGCCCTCGCACTCGCCGCGTGTGGCGAGGCACCCGAGGAGAACGGTGGTGCCGGCGGTACCGGCACCGACGGAGGCGGTGCCCAGGCGGCTGACTTCCTCGGCTGCATGGTGACCGACTCCGGCGGCGTGGACGACCGGTCCTTCAACGCCAGCGCCTGGAAGGGCCTGCAGGACGCCGAGGCCGAGCTGGGCGTCGAGGTGAAGTACGTCGAGTCCAACACCGAGACCGACTTCACCCCCAACGTGCAGCAGATGGTGGCCGACGACTGCGGCCTCATCGTCACGGTCGGCTTCCTGCTCGGCGACGCGACGGCCGAGGCGGCCGAGGCGAACCCCGAGGAGAAGTTCGCGATCGTCGACTTCGCCTACGACGAGCCGATCGAGAACGTCAAGCCGCTCATCTTCGACACCGCGCAGGCGTCCTTCCTCGCCGGCTACCTGGCCGCGGGGATGACCGAGACCGGCAAGGTGGCCACGTTCGGCGGCATCAACATCCCGACCGTGTCGATCTTCATGGACGGGTTCGTCGACGGCGTCGCGCAGTACAACGAGGCCAAGGGCACCAACGTCGAGGTCCTCGGCTGGGACAAGGAGGCGCAGAACGGCTCCTTCACCGGTGACTTCACCAACCAGGCCAACGGCCAGAACCTGACGAACAACTTCATCCAGCAGGGTGCGGACATCGTCATGCCGGTGGCGGGCCCGGTGGGCCTGGGCGCCGCGGCCGCCGCGCAGGAGGCCGGCAACGTCAAGATCATCTGGGTGGACAGCGACGGGTACGAGTCGGCCTCCCAGTACGCGTCGCTGTTCCTGACCTCGGTCATCAAGGAGATCGACAACGCCGTGCTGGCGGCCACCACCGAGGCCGTCGAGGGCAGCTACACCTCCGACCCCTACGTCGGCACGCTGGAGAACGAGGGCGTCTCGATCGCGCCGTACCACGACTTCGAGGACCAGGTCCCGGAGGAGCTGAAGGCCGAGATCGAGGAGCTGCGCCAGCAGATCATCGACGGCGAGATCACGGTGGAGTCGCCGAGTTCGCCGAAGTCCTGAGCCGCTGGTGTCATCATCCGGGGAGGGGGCCCGCCGGCCTCCTCCCCGGTTGCATGTGGCGGGCTCACAGATGACAGGGAGGTCATCGCGGTGAAGCTCGAGC
>JBMOMI010000313.1:0-3279 GCA_049325235.1 Actinomycetota bacterium
GGTGGGGAGGGCGGCGAGGACGTCGTCCGGGGTGATCCGCGCGAGCCGGACGTCGACCTCGTCGCCGTGCGGGTCGCCGGCCGGGTCGCCGGCGCGCGGGCGCCACAGCACGGTGTGCAGCTCCGGGTCGATCCGCGGCCCCCACCGCTGTGGCGGCGTCGGGCCGAACAGCAGCACCGACGGCGTGCCGAACGCGGTCGCGAGGTGCGCGACGCCGGTGTCCCCGCTGAGCAGGAGCCGGGCGCCGGCGACGGTCCGGGCCAGGTCCGTCAGGGTGAGCCGCCCGCTGAGGTCCTCCGCGCCGGCCCCGGCCAGCACGGCGGCCAGGCGCGCCTCCTGCGCCGTCCCGGTGACCGCGACCCGCTCGCCGGCGGCGGTCAGGCGGGTCACCACCTCCGCCCAGCGCTCCACCGGCCAGCGCCGCGAGCCGGACGCCGCCCCGGGGTGGACGACGACGAGGTCGCCGCGCGGCACCGGCGGCTCCAGGCGCAGGTCCTCCGGTCCGCACGCGCCCCCCGCCGCCGCCACCAGGCGGCACCACCGGTCCACCTCGTGCTCGTCGTCCCGCCAGTCCGGCCCGTCCACGCCCGACTCCCGGCAGGCGAACGCCACCAGCCGGGGCGCCCCCAGCGCGGCCAGCACCGCGTGGCTCTGCGGCCCGCGACCGTGCAGGTTGACGGCGACGTCCGGGGGCTCCGGCGCGGGCCACGGCACCGGCTCCAGCGGCGCGGTGCCGAGCACCTCGTCGACGACGCCGTAGGCCATCAGCAGCTCGCCCACGGCTGCGGGGGCGGCGAGCGCGAGCCGCGCGTCGGGCCAGGCCCGCCGGACGCCGCGCAGCGCGGCCACGCCGGTCAGGGCGTCTCCGAGGCCGAGTGCCCGCAGCACCAGTACCGAGGCCGTCACGGCCAGGACGGCTCCGTGGACGTCGCGACCACCAGCTCACGGATCTCGCACCCGACCGGCTGCCGCAGCGCGGTGAGGACCACCTGGGCGACGTCCGCCGGGTCGTTGAGGTCGGCGTCCGGCCCCGGGCGGTACTGCTCGGTGCGCCCGTCGAAGAACGCCGTCCGCATGCCGCCCGGCACGAGCAGCGTCACGCCCACCTCACCGGCCAGCTCGGTCGCGAGCGCACGGGTGAACCCGACGACGCCGAACTTGGACGCGCAGTAGGCGGTGGCGTCCCCGACCGCCTTGAGCCCGAGGGTCGAGGCGACGGTGACCACGGTGCCGCGCACGCGTTTCAGGTGGGGCAGGGCCGCCCGTACCACGGCGGCCGTGCCGAGCAGGTTCACGGCGACGACCCGGTTCCAGGTCTCCGCGGGGACGTCGGCCAGCGGGCCGCACGCGTCGGTGCCGGCCGCGGTCACGACGGCGTCGGGTGGCCCGACCTCGGCCACGAGCCGGGCGACGGCGTCCTCGGCCGCCCGGGTGTCGGCGAGGTCGGCCAGAGCGTGCGGGACGCCGGACGGCGGCTCGACGCGGTCGATGACCGCGGCGCGTCCGCCGGCCTTCTCCACCGCCTCGACGACGGCGGCGCCCAGCCCGCTGGAGCCTCCGGTGACGTAGACGGTGCCCAGCTGTCGTTCCCTGCTCATCGTGGTTCCTCCGGTCGTGGTTCAGTTCAATCGCCACCAGCAATAGCCGGGCTTGTTGTCGCTGGGGCGGCCCCAGAGCGGCAACAACCCTGGTTATTGCGGTGTCAGGAGCGGCTGGCGGCGAGGATCGCGGTCGTCGACCGGCCGTCCAGGTAGGGCAGCAGGACGACGCGACCGCCCCAGCTGCGCACGAGGTCGGCCTCGGGCATCGGCGTCCCGCCGTAGTCGCCGCCCTTGGCCCACACGTCGGGACGCAGGCGGTCGAGCGCCGCGCGGGGGTCGTCCTCGTCGAAGACGACGACGGCGTCCACGCCGGCCAGGCCGAGCAGCACCCGGGCCCGGTCGGCCGCCGGGTTGACCGGGCGGCCGGGCCCCTTGAGCCGGCGCACGGAGTCGTCGGAGTTCAGCAGGACGACGAGCGCGTCGCCGAGGCGGCGGGCGGCCTGCAGGGACGCCACGTGGCCGGCGTGCAGGACGTCGAAGCAGCCGCCCGTGGCGACGACCGTGCCTCCCGTGGCGCGCACGCGCGCGACGACGTCCTCGGCGGAGGCCGCGGGTGGCGGAATCCCATGATCACGGGGAAGTGCATGATCACGGGGAGGGGGGGTGCGGAAGGCGGCGGCGCCCCCGGCGGCGACCCAGGCCGACGCGTCGGCGACGGCCGCGCCCACCGCCTCGGACGGCAGCGCGCCGCGCGCCAGGGCCAGCGCCGCCGACGCGGCGAACCGGTCGCCGGCGCCGCACGGGTCCCCGCCGGCCACCCGCGGCGCCGGCACGTACGCCGGCTCTCCCGCCGTCGTGACCAGCCAGGCCCCGTCGGCGCCGGCGGTCACGCACACGCCGCGCGCCTGCCACCGCTCCCGCAGCGCCGCCGCCAGCACGTCCGGCGTCCCGGACAGGCCCGACAGCCCGCGGGCCTCCGCGGCGTTCGGCGTCACCAGCGCCGCGCCGGGCACCGGCTCACCGCCGCGCGGGTGCGGGTCCCACACCAGCGCGCCGCGCCGGGCCGCCCCGGCCAGCACCTCGCGCACCCCCGGGTGCGCGGTGGTCCCGGCGCCGTAGTCGGAGACCAGGACGACGTCGGCGCCGGCGACCGCGTCGGCCACCGCGGGTGCCGGGTCGCCGGCCGGCCGGCCCGGCCCGCCGTCGTCCAGGCGCAGCAGCGACTGCCCGGCGGCCCGCACCCGGGTCTTGCGCCGGGTGCCTCCCTCGTGGCCGAGCCGGACGACGTCCACCCCGCCGGCACGCAGCGCGGCGACCAGCTGCTCGCCGTCGGCGTCGCCGGCGACCGGCGCCACCAGCACGACGTCGGTGTCCGGGGCCCCGCACAGCAGCGCCGTCAGCCCGGCGCCGCCCGGGCTGTCGCGGACGGCCTCGACGTCGACCACGGGCACGGGGGCGTCCGGGCAGACGCGCTCGCTGCGGCCGAGCACGTCCCGGTCCAGGAGCACGTCGCCGACCACGGCGACCCGTCGCCGCGCGGTCACGCCGACACCTCCTGCGGCGCCGCCGCGGTCAGGTCGACCCGGGACGCCAGGTGCGCGTCCAGGGCCGCGCACAGCGCGTGCACGGCGACGAGGTGCACCTCCTGGACGGCGGCGGTGGACGGCGCGGCCACGGCGAGGGCCTCGTGCGCGGCCGCGGCGAGCGGGTTGGGCCGCGGCCCGGTCAGCGCCCACAC
>JBMOMI010000313.1:3289-4476 GCA_049325235.1 Actinomycetota bacterium
CGGCCAGGACGTTCGGGCTGCGGCCGGACGTCGACAGCAGCACGAGGACGTCGCCGGGCCGGCCGTGCGCCTCGACCTGCCGGGCGAACACCTCCTCGGCGCCGTAGTCGTTGAGGATCGCGGTCACGCTCGAGCTCTCGGCGCACAGCGACAGCGCCGACAGCGGACGCCGCTCGCCGAGGAAGCGGCCGACGAGCTCGGCGGTGAGGTGCTGCGCCTCCGCCGCGCTGCCGCCGTTGCCGGCCGCCAGCAGCCGGCCTCCGCCGCCGACGACCTCGGCCAGGCGGCGTCCCCACGACTCGACGAGCGCGGCCTGCTCGCCCAGGGACGCCATCCCCGCGCGGACCTCCTCGGCGTGCCGGTTCAGCCAGGCGCGCGTGCTCATACCGCCTCCACGTCGCTGCGGGCCGCGGCCGTCGGCGCGGCCGTGCGGACGAGCGCGGCGAGCGCCGCCTCGGTCTCCTGCGCCACCTGCGCCCAGTCGTAGCGGGCGACCGCCCGCCGCCGGGCCGCCTCGCCCCAGCGCCGCGCGAGGCCCGGGTCGTCGAGCAGCGCGCTCGTCGCGGCGGCGAGCGCCGCCGGGTCGCGGGGCGGGACGAGACGGCCGGTCACGCCGTCCTCGACCGTGTCGAGCAGCCCGCCGACCGCGCTGCCCACGACCGGACGGGCGCAGGCTGCGGCCTCGAGCGGGACGATGCCGAACGGCTCGTACCAGGGCGTGGCGAGGACGGCGCGGGCCGACCGGACGAGCGCCGGCATGTCGTCGTGCGCCACCTGGCCGAGGAGGTGCACCCGGTCGGCGACACCCAGCTGGGCGGCCAGCGCGGTGAGCCGCCGGGCCTCGGGGTCGTGCCGCAGCAGCGCCGCGGGCGGGCCGCCGGCGACGACCAGCTCGGCCTCGGGCAACAGGGACATCGCGCGGACCGCGACGTCGAAGCCCTTGCGCTCCACCAGCCGGCCGATCGCCAGCAGCCGCGGCCGCGGCGTCGGGGCGGCCGGACCGGGCCGGAAGTGGGCGGTGTCCACCCCGCACGGCACGACCTGCACGTGCGGGGTCGGCACGCCCATGCGCTGAAGCTCGACCACCTCGTCGGAGCAGGTCGCGAGCACGAGGTCGGCCTCGGTGGCGACGCGCCGCTCCAGCTCGATGCGCCGCGGGGGGCTCGTGTCGGCGGCCCCCTGGTGGC
>JBMOMI010000314.1:0-4467 GCA_049325235.1 Actinomycetota bacterium
CACGTCCGGGCGGATTGGCCAAAGGCCGGACCGCTCTGGCACACTAGACAGGTTGCTCGACGCGGGCCGGGAGTCACCTCCCGGCGGCGTCGGCGTCCGGGACCTACCGGTCCGACAACCACTCCGAGACAGCGGCACCCGCGAGGGTGCCAGGGGAGTGACGCGCCACAGCGCGCGACACGCCCGACCTCGGGGGTCGGATGGGGTCCTGGTGGAGAAGCGGGACGACGAGAGAGAGTCAGACGACGCCATGGCGGGACAGAAGATCCGCATCCGGCTCAAGTCCTACGACCACGAGGTCATCGACAGCTCGGCGCGCAAGATCGTCGACACGGTGACGCGGGCCGGGGCCACGGTGGTGGGGCCGGTGCCGCTCCCGACCGAGAAGAACGTGTACTGCGTCATCCGGTCGCCGCACAAGTACAAGGACAGCCGCGAGCACTTCGAGATGCGCACGCACAAGCGGCTCATCGACATCATCGACCCCACGCCGAAGGCCGTCGACTCGCTCATGCGGCTCGACCTGCCGGCTGACGTGAACATCGAGATCAAGCTCTAGATCAAGCTGAGGACTCCGAGGTCATGACTACCTTCACGCCTAGCCGCGTCGCCGGCCTGCTGGGGACCAAGCTCGGCATGACGCAGGTCTGGGACGACGCCGGCCGCCTGGTGCCCGTCACCGTCATCCAGGCGGGGCCCTGCGTCGTGACGCAGGTCCGGACGCCGGAGACGGACGGCTACCCGGCCGTGCAGCTCGCGTTCGGAGCGATCGACCCGCGCAAGGTGAACAAGCCGCTGTCGGGCCACTTCGCCAAGGCCGGCGTGACGCCGCGCCGCCACCTCGTCGAGGTGCGCACCGCCGATGCCGGTGAGTACACGCCCGGTCAGGAGCTCACCGCCGAGGTGTTCTCCGCCGGCCAGGTGGTCGACGTCGTGGGCACCACCAAGGGGAAGGGCACGGCCGGCGTGATGAAGCGTCACGGCTTCGCCGGCGTCGGCGCCTCGCACGGCGCCCACCGCAACCACCGCAAGCCCGGCTCGATCGGCGGCTGCGCCACCCCGGGCCGGGTGTTCAAGGGCCTGCGGATGGCCGGCCGGATGGGCGCCGTCCGCCAGACCACCCAGAACCTGACCGTGCACGCGGTCGACGCGGAGAAGGGGCTGCTGCTCGTCAAGGGCGCCGTCCCCGGGCCCCGCGGCGGCGTGGTGCTCGTCAAGACCGCGGCGAAGGCCGCCCGCGAGGAGGCGTGACCATGGCCCTCACCGTCGACGTCCGGGACTCCTCCGGCGCCACGGTCGGCACGCGCGAGCTGCCCGCCGAGGTGTTCGAGGTCCAGACCAACGTGCCCCTGATCCACCAGGTCGTCGTGGCCCAGCTGGCGGCGGCCCGGCAGGGCACGCACGACACGAAGACCCGCGGCGAGGTCCGCGGCGGCGGCAAGAAGCCGTACCGGCAGAAGGGCACCGGCCGCGCCCGTCAGGGTTCGCTGCGGGCGCCGCAGTTCTCCGGCGGCGGCACGGTGCATGGTCCGACGCCGCGGGACTACAGCCAGCGGACGCCGAAGAAGATGAAGGCGGCCGCCCTGCGCGGTGCGCTGTCCGACCGCGCCCGGCACGGCCGCGTGCACGTCCTGGACTCCGTGGTCACCGGCGACACGCCCTCCACGAAGGCCGCCGTCGCCGCGCTGGCCACCGTCAGCGACCGCAAGCACGTGCTCGTGGTGCTCGACCGCGACGACGAGCTGACGTGGAAGAGCCTGCGCAACGTCGATCGGGTGCACCTCCTCGCCGCCGACCAGCTCAACACGTACGACGTGCTCTGCGCGGACGACGTCGTGTTCACCACCGGCGGGCTCGACGCGTTCCTCGCCGGGCCGGCCCGCGGTCGCTCGGCGAAGGCCGTCGCCACCGAGACCGAGGCCGAGGAGGAGACCAAGTGAGCAGCGCAGCCAGCCACTACCGGGACCCCCGCGACGTCCTGCTCGCGCCGGTCGTGTCGGAGAAGTCGTACGGACTGCTCGACGAGGGCAAGTACACGTTCCTCGTCGACCCCCGGGCCAACAAGACCGAGATCAAGATCGCGGTCGAGCAGGTCTTCGGGGTGAAGGTGGCGTCGGTCAACACGGCCAACCGTGAGGGCAAGCGCCGCCGCACCCGGTTCGGCACCGGCAAGCGCAAGGACACCAAGCGCGCGATCGTCACGCTGCGCGAGGGCACCATCGACATCTTCGGAGGACCGGTCTCCTGACCGGGCCGACGCCAAGGAACTGGGATCGCCACATGGGAATCCGCAAGTACAAGCCGACGACGCCGGGGCGCCGAGGCGCCAGCGTCGCTGACTTCGTCGAGGTCACCCGCTCGGAGCCGGAGAAGTCGCTGGTCCGCCCGCTGGCCAAGAAGGGCGGCCGCAACAACAGCGGCCGCATCACCACCCGGCACCAGGGTGGCGGCCACAAGCGGGCGTACCGCGTCATCGACTTCCGCCGGGCCGACAAGGACGGCGTGCCGGCCAAGGTCGCGCACATCGAGTACGACCCGAACCGCACGGCCCGCATCGCGCTGCTGCACTACGTCGACGGCACCAAGCGCTACATCCTGGCGCCGAACCGGCTGCGGCAGGGCGACCTGGTCGAGAACGGCCCCGGCGCCGACATCAAGCCCGGCAACAACCTGCCGCTGCGCAACATCCCGGTCGGCACCGTCGTGCACGCGATCGAGCTGCGGCCCGGTGGCGGCGCGAAGATCGCCCGGTCGGCCGGCGCCTCGGTGCAGCTGGTCGCCAAGGAGGGCGCCAAGGCGCAGCTGCGGATGCCGTCGGGTGAGATCCGCAACGTGGACGTGCGCTGCCGCGCCACCGTCGGCGAGGTCGGCAACGCCGAGCAGTCGAACATCAACTGGGGCAAGGCCGGCCGCATGCGCTGGAAGGGCAAGCGCCCGACGGTCCGCGGTGTCGCGATGAACCCGATCGACCACCCGCACGGTGGCGGCGAGGGCAAGACGTCCGGTGGCCGCCACCCGGTCAGCCCCTGGGGTCAGGTCGAGGGCCGCACCCGCCGCCCGAACAAGGCCAGCGACGCCTCCATCGTCCGTCGCCGTCGTACCGGCAAGAAGCGCTGATAGGAGCCCGACACCATGCCTCGCAGCCTGAAGAAGGGCCCCTTCGTCGACGACCACCTGATGAAGAAGGTGGACGAGCAGAACAGCAAGGGGACCAAGAACGTCATCAGGACCTGGTCCCGCCGGTCGATGATCGTGCCCGACATGCTGGGCCACACCATCGCCGTGCACGACGGCCGCAAGCACGTCCCGGTGTTCGTCACCGAGTCGATGGTCGGCCACAAGCTCGGGGAGTTCGCGCCCACGCGGACCTTCCGCGGCCACGAGAAGGACGACCGGAAGGGTCGCCGGCGGTAGCGCCGGGGACTCGGTAGAGACGAGAAGGCAGGACAGCGATGGAAGCCAAGGCGCAGGCGCGGTACGTCCGCGTCACGCCCCAGAAGGCCCGCCGCGTCGTGGACCTCATCCGTGGCCGCCAGGCCGGCGACGCCGTGGCCGTGCTGCAGTTCGCGCCGCAGGCCGCGAGCGAGCCGGTGCGCAAGGTCGTGGAGAGCGCGATCGCGAACGCCCGGGTCAAGGCCGACCGGGCGAGCGAGCCGTTCGACGAGCGCGAGCTGGTCGTGCAGGCGGCGTTCGTGGACGAGGGCCCGACGATGAAGCGGTTCCGCCCGCGTGCCCAGGGCCGCGCGTACCGCATCAACAAGCGGACCAGCCACATCACCGTCGTGGTCGGTCCCCGGCAGACCCGCGGGCAGAAGGAGAGGAACTCCTAGTGGGACAGAAGATCAACCCCAACGGGTTCCGGCTGGGCATCACCACCGACCACAAGTCGCGCTGGTTCGCCGACAGCACCAAGGCCGGCCAGCGGTACCGCGACTACGTCAAGGAGGACGTGGCCATCCGCCGGCTCATGTCGACCGGCATGGAGCGCGCGGGCATCGCCAAGGTGGAGATCGAGCGCACCCGTGACCGGGTCCGTGTCGACATCCACACCGCCCGGCCGGGCATCGTCATCGGCCGCCGCGGCGCGGAGGCCGACCGGCTGCGCGGCGAGCTGGAGAAGCTCACCGGCAAGCAGGTGCAGCTCAACATCCTCGAGGTGAAGAACCCCGAGACCGACGCCCAGCTCGTCGCCCAGGGCATCGCCGAGCAGCTGTCGAGCCGCGTCTCGTTCCGCCGCGCCATGCGCAAGGGCATGCAGACCGCGCTGCGCGCCGGCGCCAAGGGCGTGCGGGTCCAGTGCTCGGGCCGCCTCGGCGGGGCCGAGATGAGCCGGTCGGAGTTCTACCGCGAGGGGCGCGTGCCGCTGCACACCCTGCGTGCCAACATCGACTACGGCTTCTACGAGGCCCGTACCACCTTTGGCCGCATCGGCGTGAAGGTGTGGATCTACAAGGGCGACGTCACCCT
>JBMOMI010000315.1:0-4464 GCA_049325235.1 Actinomycetota bacterium
AGGAGGCCGCGCGGCAGGCTAGCCACGCGCGGCGGCGAGCGCGCGCGCCACCGGCGCCGCGACAGGCCGCACCTCTCCCGCCGACGCGTCGATGCGGCGCAGGGCGTCCAGCACGACGCCGCGGTCGGTCGTGCGCCAGAACGGCGGCAGCGAACGGGTCAGGAAGGCGCCGTAGCGGGCGGTCACCAGGCGCGGGTCGAGGACGGCGACCACGCCCCGGTCGCCGGTCGAGCGGACCAGCCGCCCCGCGCCCTGGGCGAGCCGCAGCGCCGCGTGCGTGGCGGCGACCGTCATGAAGCCACTGCCGCCGGCGCGCGTCACGGCCTCCTGCCGGGCCGACATCAGGGGGTCGTCCGGGCGGGGGAACGGGATCCGGTCGATCACGACGAGCTGGCACGCCGGTCCGGGGACGTCGACGCCCTGCCACAGCGAGAGCGTGCCGAACAGGCAGGTGCGGGCGTCGCCGGCGAACTCCCGCACCAGCGTGGGGGTCGAGTCGTCACCCTGGCAGAGCACCGGGACGTCGAGCCGTTCCCGCATCGCCTCGGCCGCGGCCTCTGCAGCGCGTCGCGAGGAGAACAGGCCCAGGGTACGGCCCCCGGCGGCCTCGACGAGCGCCGCGAGCTCGTCGAGGGCGGCAGGGGCGGTGCCGTCCCGGCCGGGCGGGGGCAGGTGCCGGGCCACGTACAGCATGGCCTGCCGGGGGTAGTCGAACGGGCTGCCGACGTCGATGCCCTCCCACTCCGGGGCCCCGTCGCCGTGTAGGCCGACGGAGGCGGCCGCGGCGTCGAAGGACCCGCCGAGGCTCAGGGTCGCCGAGGTGAGCACGACGGTGCGGGCCTCGAAGAGCGCATCGCGCAGCGGGCCGGCGACCGACAGCGGAGCGACGTGCAGGGTGCGGCGCACCGGGCTGTACCCGTCGTCGCGGACGGCCAGCCACGCGACGTCCTCCGCGTCGTGGGCGGCCAGCCGGGAGGCGACGTCGAGCACCTCCGAGACCGCGGCGCGAGCGACCTGGTGCGCGCCGCTCCCGTCGTCCCCACCCGTGGTGTCGCTGAGCTGGGACAGCAGGTCGCGCGCGGCGTCCCGGACGCCGACGAGCGCGGCGGTCAGCGCCTCCGGCATCCCGGCGGCGAACCGTCCCTCGGGCTGGGTGTCCAGCACCGCCTCGAGGTCCCGCCCGGCCACCTCGAGACGCGCGGTGTCGGCGTCCGCGTGACGCCGGGCCGCCGTCGCAGCCGCCGCCACCGCCGCGGCGGTGAGCTGGTCGGACACCACGGACGTCACCCGGTCGGCCAGCTCGTGCGCCTCGTCGACCACGACGGCGTCGTGCTCCGGCAGCATCTGGCGGCCCTCGAACGCGTCGATGGCGAGGAAGGCGTGGTTCGTGACGACGACGTCCACGTGCCGCGCCCGGGCCCGTGCCCGCTCGCTGGAGCACTCGGCGGCGACCGGGCACCGCTGCGCGCCGAGGCACTCGTGCGCCGTCACCGACACCTGCCGCCACGCCCTGTCGCTGACGCCGGGCACGAGCTCGTCGCGGTCCCCGCTGCCCGTCGTCTCGGCCCACTCCCGCAGGCGCTGCACCTCGCGCGCGAGCCGGGACGCCGTCGTCGGCGCCGGCCCGGCGAACAACGCCTCCTCGTCGTCGGGGAAGCCGCCGACGAGCTTGTGCCGGCACACGTAGTTCGCGCGCCCCTTGACGATCTGGAACGTCGGCCGGCGGCCCAGCAGGGGTCGCAGCGCGTCAGCCAGGCGCGGCAGGTCCCGGTCGACCACCTGGGCCTGGAGGGCGAGGGTGGCGGTGGACACGACGACCGGCTGCGACGTGGCGACCGCGTGCCGGACGAGCGGCACCAGGTAGCCGAGCGACTTGCCGGTGCCGGTGCCGGCCTGCACGAGCAGGTGCCGGCCCGCGTCCAACGCGCCGCTCACCGCCTCGACCATCTTCCGCTGGCCCTCCCGCGGCGTCCCCCCGATCGCCTGGACCGCCGCGGCGAGCAGCTCTCCCGGCGGCGGGAGGTCCGGCGAGGTCACCCCCCGAGCGTAGTGAGCACCACGTCACGACGGATCGGGACGTCCACAGGTGAACGGGACGCCGCGTCAGGCGGTGACGGTGCGGAACTCCTCCAGCTCGGCCGCGACGTCCGGGCGGACCCGGGCGTGCAGGAGCGTGCCGTCGGCGCGGTGCTCGATGGAGAGCACGTCGCCGGTGGTGTGGACCCGGCTGACGACGTCCCCCCGCTCGTAGGGGACGAGCACCTGCACCTCGACGTCCGGGCGCGGCAGCGCCTCGGCGACGAGCTCGCGCAGGGCGGCGACGCCCCGCCCGGTGCGGGCGGACACGACGACGCTGCCCGGCTCGCGGCGGCGCAGGCGGTGCAGCACGTCCGGGTCCGCGGCGTCCGCCTTGTTGAGGACGACGATCTCCCGCAGGTGCGGCGCGTCGAGCTCGCCGAGCACCTCGCGGACGGCGGCGATCTGCCCCTCCGGGTCGGGGTGGGAGGCGTCGACGACGTGCAGCAGGACGTCGGCGTCGCCGACCTCCTCGAGGGTCGAGCGGAACGCCTCGACGAGCTGGTGCGGCAGGTGCCGGACGAAGCCGACGGTGTCGGCCAGGGTGTAGACGCGGCCGTCCGGGGTCTCCGCCCGGCGGACGGTCGGGTCGAGGGTCGCGAACAGGGCGTCCTCGACGAGCACGCCCGCGCCGGTCAGCCTGTTGAGCAGGCTGGACTTGCCGGCGTTCGTGTAGCCGGCGATCGCGACGCTCGGCACGTGGTTGCGCCGCCGCCCCGAGCGCTTGGTCTCCCGGGCCGGCTTCATCTGCTTGATCTCGCGGCGCAGCTTCGCCATCCGGGTGCGGATCCGCCGCCGGTCCAGCTCGATCTTCGTCTCGCCGGGTCCCCGGGACCCGATGCCGGCGCCGGCGGCGACGCGGCCACCGGCCTGCCGGGACATCGACTCACCCCAGCCGCGCAGCCGCGGGAGCAGGTACTCGAGCTGGGCCAGCTCCACCTGCGCCTTGCCCTCCCGGGACTTCGCGTGCTGGGCGAAGATGTCGAGGATCAGCGCGGTGCGGTCGATCACCTTGACCTTGACGATGTCCTCCAGGCCGCGCCGCTGGGACGGCGACAGCTCGCCGTCGCAGATCACCGTGTCGGCGCCGGTGGCGGCGACGAGCGCCTGGAGCTCGGCGGCCTTGCCGGCGCCGAGGAAGGTGGCTGGGTCGGGCCTCGGGCGCCGCTGGATGACGCCCTCGAGCACCTGGGAGCCGGCGGTCTCGGCCAGGGCGGCGAGCTCGGCCAGGGAGTTCTCGGCGTCCTGGACGCTCGTCCCGGTGGTCCAGAGGCCGGCGAGGACGACGCGCTCGAGGCGCAGCTGCCGGTACTCGACCTCGGTGACGTCGGTGAGCTCGGTGGAGAGGCCGGCGACCCGCCGCAGCGCCTGGCGGTCGGCCAGGTCCAGCTGCTCACCGTCGTAGCCGTCCTCCGGGGCGTCCGGTGCGTCGGCGTGCCGGGAGAGGATCCTCTCCACCGCGGACGACGTCGCGGCCTCGTCGGTGCCGCGGTCGGGGAACGGCCGTGCGGTGCTGGTCATGTGCCTCCTGACTCCAGGTGTCGCTCTCGACACCATCTGACCACCTCAACACCGCGGAGCGCACCCGTGTTTCCGGGGGTAGGTTCGGGCGGTGATGGGCGGCGACCACTACTTCAGCGCGGAACCGGCCGTCGCCGACGAGCGGCGCACGTTGCGGGTGCGGATCGCCGGCCGGGAGGTGGACGTCGAGACCGCGCGGGGCGTGTTCAGCCCGGACCGGCTCGACCTGGGGACGTCGGTCCTGCTCCGCGAGGTGCCCGACCCGCCGGACGGCGGTCACCTGCTCGACCTCGGTTGCGGCTGGGGACCGGTCACTCTGACGATGGCGACCCTGGCGCCGTCCGCGACCGTGTGGGCGGTCGACGTCAACACCCGCGCGCTGGACCTGGTGCGCCGCAACGCGGCGGCCCTCGGGCTGCCGAACGTCACCGCAGCCACCCCCGACGACGTGCCGGACGACGTCACGTTCGCCGCGATGTGGTCCAACCCGCCGATCCGGGTCGGGAAGGCCGAGCTGCACGCGATGCTGCTGCGGTGGCTGCCGCGGCTGGAGCCGGGCGCCGACGCCTACCTCGTCGTCCAGCGCAACCTGGGCAGCGACTCGCTGCACCGGTGGCTGACCGCTCAGCTGCCCGAGGCCACGACCACCCGGCACGGCAGCGCCAAGGGCTTCCGGGTGCTGCGCGTGCGCCGCGGCGTCACGCCGGCCGGATAACGGCCCGCCGCTGCCGGCGCAGCCGGTAGGCGGTCTCCATCCGGTGCACCACCTGGTCGCGGCGGCGCAGCCGCTCGGCGCCGGACTCCTCGCCCCGCGGCGCCGGCACGCCGCGGTACGAGGCCGCCCGCGGGTCGACGACGTCCCGCATG
>JBMOMI010000316.1:0-4452 GCA_049325235.1 Actinomycetota bacterium
CGTGGCGAGCGGCGCGTCGAGGGACTCCGCCAGCGCCACGTACCAGGCGTCGTACGGCGTGACGTTACGACGCAGCTCCCAGACCCGGGGAGCCAGCGGCGCGTAGGGGAACATCTCGACCGGCAGCGACACGAGGTGGCGGTGCGCCGAGGAGGCGCCGGCGTGGGACAGGTCCCCAGCGGCGGCAGCTCGACGGAGGACGCCGACCGCCTCGATCGGCATGTGATGCGGCGCGACGAGGGACTCGGTTGCCAGCAACGCCAGCGCCCACTCGCCGGCGGCAGCGTCGTTCACCAGGGCCGCCACGACCGTCGAGGCATCGACGACCAGTGTCATCGCCGCTCGTCGTCGCGATATCGCACGATGGTCGCGGTGTCCAGCGACTCACCGGTGCTCCTCTTGCCGGCGCACACGCTCGCTGCCCATGCTTCGGCGTCCGGAGACGCCGCAAGGTCGATGAGGCGGGCCCGGAGGTACTCCTGCAAGGACCGCCCCGTCAACGCCGCGCGCGATTCCAGTTCCCTGGCGGTCTCGTCCGGGACGTCCCGGATCGGGTCAGGTGGACGAGGCCGGCACGGTCCAGGTGTCGGAGCCGGCGAGCAGGCGCGCGAGGTCGTCGTCGGTGGCTCGCCCGCCGGCCGCGCGCTCGGCGTCGGCGAGCTGGACGCGCACCTGGTCGTCGTACGTCGGCCGCTGGACGTCGCGGAAGACGCCGATCGGCACGTGCGCCATGCCGACGTCGTCCAGCCGGGAGAGCGCGAAGGCCCCGGTGGGGTCGGCGGCGTGCGCGTCGTGCACCACCGCCGCGCGCCCGCCGGCCTCGTCCACGGCCACGGCCTCCAGCGAGCCGTCGGCGCGGCGGACGACGACCATCGGCGCGTCGTCCGGGCCGAAGCGCACCTGCTGGCCGTGCTCGAGCCGGATCAGCCTCGCGGTGGCCGACTCGCGGTCCTTGAGCAGCTGGAACGCGCCGTCGTTGAAGATCGGGCAGTTCTGGTAGATCTCCACGAACGCGGCGCCACGGTGCTCGACGGCCGCCTGCAGCACCGACGTCAGGTGCTTGCGGTCGGAGTCCAGCGTGCGGGCGACGAAGCTGGCCTCGGCGCCGAGAGCGAGCGACACCGGGTTGAACGGCGCGTCGACCGACCCGGCCGGCGTCGACTTCGTCACCTTGCCGACCTCGGAGGTCGGCGAGTACTGCCCCTTGGTGAGCCCGTAGATCCGGTTGTTGAACAGCAGGATCGTGATGTTGACGTTGCGGCGCAGCGCGTGAATGAGGTGGTTGCCGCCGATCGACAGCGCGTCGCCGTCGCCGGTGACCACCCAGACGTTCAGGTCCGGGCGGGACGTCGCCAGGCCGGTCGCGATCGCCGGCGCCCGGCCGTGGATGGAGTGCAGCCCGAACGTGTCGAGGTAGTACGGGAACCGGGACGAGCAGCCGATGCCCGAGACGCACACGACGTTCTCGCGCCGGATCCCGAGGTCGGGCAGGAACGACTGGACGGCGGCCAGGATCGCGTAGTCACCGCAGCCGGGGCACCAGCGCACCTCCGAGGAGGAGGTGAAGTCCTTCTTGCCGAGGGCGACGCCCTCCGGCAGCCGGGGGACGCCGTCCAGCCCGGACGCGGGGGTGGGAAGACCGAGGTCGGTGCTCACGAGTGGGCCTCTCCGTTGGGGACCTCCTGGGCCACCTTCGCGATCGCCTCGGCGAGCTCGGAGGCGGTGAAGGGCAGCCCGCGGACCCGGTTGTAGCCGATGACGTCGACGAGGAACCGGCCGCGCAGCAGCAGCGAGAGCTGGCCGAGGTTCATCTCCGGGACCAGCACGCGGTGGTAGCGGCGCAGGATGCTGCCGAGGTTGGCGGGGAAGGGGTTGAGGTGACGCAGGTGCGCATGGGCGACCCGCTGCCCGGACGCGCGGACCGCGCGCACCGCGGCCGCCACCGGGCCGTAGGTGGAGCCCCACCCGAGGACCAGGACGCCGGCGTCCCCGGTCGGGTCGTCCACCTCCAGGGCCGGGACGTCGATGCCGTCCACCTTGGCCTGGCGCAGCCGCACCATCCGGTCGTGGTTGTCCGGGTCGTAGGAGATCTCGCCGGTGACGTCGGACTTCTCCAGCCCGCCGATGCGGTGCGCCAGGCCGGCGGTGCCGGGGACGGCCCACGGCCGGGCCAGGGTCTGCGGGTCGCGCAGGTACGGCCGGAACACCGGCGTCACGCCGTCGTCGGCGAGCGCGTTCGGCTCGGTGGCCAGCTGGACGTCGATCGCGGGCAGGTCCTCCACCGCCGGGATCGCCCACGGCTCGGACCCGTTCGCCAGGTACCCGTCGGACAGGAGCAGGACCGGCGTCCGGTAGGTGGTGGCGATCCGCACCGCCTCGAACGCCGCCGCGAAGCAGTCGGTCGGCGAGGACGGCGCGATCACCGGCACCGGCGCCTCGCCGTTGCGGCCGAACATCGCCTGCAGCAGGTCGGCCTGCTCGGTCTTCGTCGGCAGCCCCGTCGAGGGCCCGCCGCGCTGGACGTCGACCACGACCAGCGGCAGCTCGAGCGACACCGCCAGGCCGATCGTCTCGCTCTTGAGGGCCAGGCCCGGCCCGGACGTCGTGGTGACGCCGATCGCGCCGCCGAACGACGCGCCGAGCGCGGCACCGACCCCGGCGATCTCGTCCTCGGCCTGGATCGTCGTGACGCCGAACCGCTTGAGCCCGGACAGCGTGTGCAGGATGTCGGACGCCGGGGTGATCGGGTACGAGCCGAGCACCAGCGGCAGGCCGGCCCGGTGCGCGGCCGCCACCAGCCCGTAGGCCAGCGCCGTGTTGCCGGTGATGTTCCGGTACGTGCCGGGTGCCGCGGGAGCGGGCGCGACCTCGTACCGGACGGCGAACGCCTCGGTGGTCTCGCCGAACGCCCAGCCGGCCTTGAAGGCGGCCAGGTTGGCCTCGAGGATGTCCGGCTTCCGCGCGAACTTCCTGCGCAGGAAGCGCTCGGTCGGCTCGGTCGGCCGGTCGTAGAGCCACGAGAGCATGCCGAGCGCGAACATGTTCTTGGAGCGCTCGGCGTCCTTGCGGGACAGCCCGAACGGCTCGAGCGCCTCCACGGTCATCGAGGTCAGCGGCAGCGCGTGCACCCGGTAGGACTCCAGCGTGCCGTCGTCCAGCGGGTTGGTCGCGTAGCCGACCTTGGCCAGGTTGCGCTTGGTGAACTCGTCGGCGTCCGCGATGATCGTGCCGCCGCGGGGCAGGTCGGCCAGGTTCGCCCGCAGGGCGGCGGGGTTCATCGCCACCAGGACGTCGGGCTCGTCGCCCGGGGTCAGCACGTCGTGGTCGGCGAAGTGCAGCTGGAAGCTGGACACGCCGGGCAGCGTCCCGGCCGGCGCGCGGATCTCCGCCGGGAAGTTCGGCAGCGTCGCGAGGTCGTTGCCCAGGGACGCGGTCTCGGCGGTGAAGCGGTCCCCGGTGAGCTGCATGCCGTCCCCGGAGTCACCCGCGAAGCGGATCACCACGTGATCGACCTGCTGCACCAGCTTGGTGGTCATGTCCTCGTCAACGTCCTGTCTCGTGCCGATCTGCCCCAGCGTCGTCCTTACGCCATCGTAGGTTGCGCGCTGCGACGGCGCGGGACACGTCCACTGTGCCTCACGGGGACAGGGCGCCGTCCGCGAGATCGGCGAACACGCCGGCGGCGGCCGGCTCGAGGAACACGACGCTCGTACCGCCCGCCGTCGTCCCGGGTCGGGCTGGCACCACCGCGTTCGGCACCCGCGCGGGGTCCGCTCGCAGCACGGCGCCGGCCAGGGTGAGCAGCTGCTCGGCGCTCAGGTCGGTGACCAGGTGCGGGTCGGAGGCCTGCAGCAGGCCGGGCACGGCCAGCGGCCCGGCGGCGCGCGCCGCGGCACCGGCGGCCAGCAGCACGGTGCCGCCGTTGAGCTGCCGGTCGATGTCCCCGCGCGGCTGGGTCTTGCGCGTCCGGGCGTACGCCAGCGCATCGGCGCCGCCGACGGTCTGCTCGCCCGCGGGCAGGTCCAGGTCGGCGAACGGGTCCTGCAGGGGGCGGTCCAGGGTCAGCGGGACGCCGCCGAGCGCGTCGACCATCGCGACGAAGCCGGCGAAGCCGGTGATCACCTGCCCTTCCAGGTCCAGCCCGCTGGTGCGCTCGAGGGCGCCGAGCATCGCCTCCGGACCGCCCCGGGCCAGCTCGCCGTTGATCTTGCCCTCGCCGCCGGTGGACAGCGGCACCCACGAGTCCCGCGGGATGCCCACCACCCCGCCGGCGCCGGTGCCGTCCAGGCCGACGAGGTGCAGGCTGTCGGCGCGGGCCCGGGCCGGGTCCTCCCCGGGGCGGGCGTCGGACCCGACCACCGCGACCAGCCGCGGCGCGCTGCCGAGGGAGGGCTCGCCGGCGCCGAGGGCGGGCCACCAGCCGCCGACGACCTGCCAGCCGCCGCCGGCCGC
>JBMOMI010000317.1:0-4449 GCA_049325235.1 Actinomycetota bacterium
TCCTGCTGGCGCTGACCGCGCCGGCGACCTGAGGCGGGCGCGGTCAGCGGCGGTCAGCCCAGCAGGCCCAGCTTCTGGACGGCGTCCCGCTCGTCGGCGAGCTCGGCCACGCTCGTGTCGATGCGGGCCCGGGAGAAGTCGTCGAGCTCGAGGCCCTGCACGATCTCGTAGCGGCCGCCGGAGCACGTCACCGGGAACGACGAGATGAGCCCCTCGGGAACCCCGTACGAGCCGTCGGAGGGGACCGCCATCGAGATCCAGTCGCCCTCGGCGGTGCCGTGCACCCAGTCGCGCACGTGGTCGATCGCGGCGCTGGCCGCGCTCGCCGCCGACGACGCGCCGCGGGCCTCGATGATCGCCGCGCCGCGCTTCTGCACGGTGGGGATGAAGTCGTTCTCCAGCCACTGCCGGTCGTCGACGACCTCGATGGCGGGGCGCCCGCCGACCTCGGCGTGGAAGAGATCCGGGTACTGGGTGGCCGAGTGGTTGCCCCAGATCGCCATCCGGCGCACCTCGGACACGCCGACGCCGGCCTTCTTCGCCAGCTGCGCCATCGCGCGGTTCTGGTCGAGGCGGGTCATCGCGGTGAAGCGCTCGCGAGGCACGTCGGGAGCGTTGTTCATCGCGATGAGAGCGTTCGTGTTCGCCGGGTTGCCGACCACGAGGATCTTGACGTCGTCCGCGGCCTTGTCGTTGATCGCCTTGCCCTGCGTGGTGAAGATGGCGCCGTTGGCCTCCAGGAGGTCCCCGCGCTCCATCCCCTTGGTCCGAGGCCGGGCTCCGACCAGCAGCGCGATGTTCGCCCCGTCGAACGCGGTCGCGGCGTCGTCACTGATGTCGATGCCGTCGAGGAGGCCGAACGCGCAGTCCTCCAGCTCCATGGCGACGCCCTCGGCCGCGCCGAGCGCCGGCGTGATCTCGAGCAGGCTGAGCCGGACCTTCGTGTCCGGGCCGAGCATGGCACCGCTGGCGATGCGGAAGAGCAGGCTGTACCCGATCTGGCCGGCCGCGCCCGTGACGGCGACCTTGACCGGCGAGGACTGTGCGTTCACGACTCACTCCCTTGTGACGTGGGCCCGCGCGGCTGGCGGGTCGGTGCGCGATGGCCCGGACGCTAGCAAGCGCCGGCGCGTTCCGCCGTGACGGGCAGGTGCCGCCCCCACCAGCGCAGGATGTGCTGGAACCGGGCGAGCCGGTGCCGGGGACGCCCCGAGCGGCTCAGCTCGTGCCCCTCGCCGGGGAACAGCAGCAGCTCGGCCGGAACGCCGTTCAGCTTCAGCGCCGTGAACCAGCGCTGCCCCTGCTCGACCGGACACCGCCAGTCCTGCTCGGAGTGGACGACGAGGGTGGGCGTGGTGACCTGGTCGACGTGGGTCATCGGCGACTGCTCGCGCATGGCCGCCGCGCTGCCGTGGTAGCCGGCGGGGAAGAACCAGCCGATGTCGGCGGAGCCCACGAACGTCGAGGCGTCGAGGTAGCCACGCTCGACGACCGCGGCGGCGAACCGGTCGGTCCGGGTGGTCAGCAGCGCGGTCATGTAGCCGCCGTACGAGCCGCCCATCACCCCCACGCGCTCCCGGTCCACCGGAAGGCTGCCGGAGGCCAGCGCGCCGTCGAGGAACTGCAGCACGTCGTCGGCGTCGCGGGTGCCCATCGCGCCCTTGATGGCCCTGCCGTGCGCCTGGCCGTAGCCGGCCGAGCCCCGCGGGTTGCACATCAGGACGGCGTAGCCCGCTCCGGCGTACACCTGCGCCTCGTCGAACAGCCCCCAGCCGTACTGCGCGAAGGGGCCGCCGTGGATGTTCAGCAGCACCGGGTGCGGGCCGGGGCCGAAGCGGTCGGGGTCCGGCAGCACGGCCCAGCCGTGCACCGGGTACCCGTCGTCGGCCGTGACGGTCAGCTCGTGCAGGGGACGAATCCCCTTGTCCCGCAAGGGGTCTGCGAAGGACGTCAGCCTCTTGGCCTCCCCCGCGGAGATCAGGGCCAGGTCGCCAGGGGTCTGCGGGTCGCTGACGACCCCCACGACGACCGAGCCGTCCGCGGTGGCGTCGACCGCCCGAACCTGCAGCTCTCCGTCCAGGAGCACCTCGGGGCTGCCGCCGCCGGTCGGGACGGCGAGCAGCCGCAGCGCGCCGCGCGTGCGGTCGCTGACCAGCACCCGGTCGCCGGCGACGACGAGGCGCGCGGTCTCGGCCAGGTCCGTCGTCTCGGCGTCCGTGAGCCGCTGCGGTGAGGAGCCGGCGAGCGGGACGCAGTACAGCCCGACGTTGCGGGCCACGAAGTCGATGCCGTTCTCGCCCGTCTCGCCGGCCAGGAAGTAGGCCCGCGAGCCGTCGGGGGTGACGACCGGGTGCGCGGCGTTCAGGTCGCCGCCGGCGACGAGGCGGGGCTCACCGCCGTCCGCGGGGACGGCGTACACCCCACGGCGCAGGTCGACGTCCCGGCTGTCGTGGCGGTCGGAGACGAAGACGAGCGTCGCGCCGTCCGGCGTCCACGTGACGTCCGCGTCGTCGGCGTCGCCGTCGGTGACCTGCCGGGGCTGCGTGACGCAGGCGCCGCCGGCGTCGTCCAGGTCCGGGACGTCGAGCACGAACAGGTGCGGGCGCCGGTCACGGGTGTAGCCGAGGCCGTCGACGCGGTAGGCGTACGTGGTGACGAGCCGCGGCGGTTCGGCGTCCGGTCCGACACCCTCGGCGGTGCCGTAGCGGCCCTCCTCCGGGACCCGGGCGGTGTAGGCGATGCGCCGCGAGTCCGGGCTCCACACCGGCTCCCCGGCGCCGAGCGGGTGGTCGGTCAGGCGGACCGGCTCACCGCCGTCCAGGTCCAGGACGTGCAGCTGCGGCTTCCCCTTCGGCTCGCTGCGCAGGAACGCCAGCCACCGGCCGTCCGCGCTGACCGCCGGGGCGGTGTCCCGGTGCCCGCGGGTCAGCGGCCGCGGCGGCGTCGCGCCGTCCGTGGGCACCCGCCACAGGCCGCCGACGTACTCGTCGGTCTCGGTGTCGGGGCGCAGCACGCTGGTCACGGCGTACTCGCCGCTCGGGTGCAGCGCGGGCGCGCCGCACTGGCGCAGCAGGGTGATGTCATCCGGGCGCATGGGTCGCCAGGCTAGTGACCCGCCCGCCGCCAGCTGGGCGCACCCGCTGGCCGCGGGTACCGTGGCGGCAGCCCGTCCGATATCTTGACGTCAAGCAATCTGCCGGCCAGGACAGGAGAGCCATGTCCAAGATCAAGGTCCAGGGGACCGTCGTCGAGCTCGACGGCGACGAGATGACGCGGATCATCTGGAAGTTCATCAAGGACCGCCTCATCCACCCGTACCTCGACATCAACCTCGAGTACTACGACCTCGGGATCGAGAACCGGGACGCCACCGAGGACCAGGTGACGGTCGACGCGGCCCACGCCATCAAGAAGCACGGCGTCGGCGTCAAGTGCGCGACGATCACCCCGGACGAGGCGCGGGTCGAGGAGTTCGGCCTGAAGAAGATGTGGCTGTCGCCGAACGGCACCATCCGGAACATCCTCGGCGGCGTCATCTTCCGCGAGCCGATCGTGATCTCCAACATCCCGCGGCTCGTGCCCGGTTGGACCAAGCCGATCGTGGTCGGTCGTCACGCCCACGGCGACCAGTACAAGGCGACGAACTTCAAGGTGCCCGGCCCCGGCACGGTGACGATCACCTACACGCCGGACGACGGCTCGGAGCCGATCCAGCACGAGGTCGTGAAGATGCCCGAGGACGGCGGCGTCGTCATGGGCATGTACAACTTCAACAAGTCCATCGAGGACTTCGCCCGCGCCTCGTTCTCCTACGGCCTGCAGCGTGGGTACCCGGTGTACCTGTCCACGAAGAACACGATCCTCAAGGCCTACGACGGCGCCTTCAAGGACATCTTCGCCGACGTCTTCGAGCGCGAGTTCAAGGCCGAGTTCGAGAAGGCCGGTCTCACGTACGAGCACCGCCTCATCGACGACATGGTCGCCGCCGCCCTCAAGTGGGAGGGCGGCTACGTGTGGGCCTGCAAGAACTACGACGGCGACGTCCAGTCGGACACCGTCGCGCAGGGCTTCGGCTCCCTCGGGCTGATGACGTCGGTGCTGATGACCCCGGACGGCAAGACCGTGGAGGCCGAGGCGGCCCACGGCACCGTGACCCGGCACTACCGGCAGCACCAGCAGGGCAAGCCGACCTCGACGAACCCGATCGCCTCGATCTTCGCGTGGACCGGCGGCCTCAAGCACCGCGGCAAGCTGGACAACACCCCCGAGGTGATCCGCTTCGCCGAGGCGCTCGAGCGGGTCTGCGTCTCCACCGTCGAGAGCGGCAAGATGACCAAGGACCTCGCGCTGCTCGTCGGCAAGGACCAGCCGTGGCTGACGACCGAGGAGTTCCTCGCCGCGCTCGACGAGAACCTGCAGGCGAAGCTGGCCTGAGCCTCCCGACGGCCG
>JBMOMI010000318.1:0-4445 GCA_049325235.1 Actinomycetota bacterium
TGCTGAGCTTCGCCATGGTGGCGTGTCCTTCCTGCGTGTGGCTGGTGTGCGGGCGGGTCAGCCCTCGGTGGGCTCCTCCGGCTGACCGGCCGGAGTCTCGGTCTCTCGCTTGGCCCGCAGCGCGTCCACCGTGCGGACGGCCTGCGACAGCGGAGCGGCGAAGAGGTAGGCGGCGTTCGTGAGGGACGCCTTCATCGCGCCGGCCAGCTTGGCCAGCAGCACCTCGCGCGACTCGAGGTCGGCCAGCTGGGTGATCGCGGCGGCATCGAGGGCACGGCCCTCGAGGTAACCCGCCTTGATGACCAGCTGGGGGTGCGCCTTGGCGAAGTCACGCAGGCCCTTGGCGGCCTCCACCGGGTCACCGGTGACGAACGCGATCGCCGTCGGCCCGGAGAGCTTGCCGTCGAACGCGTCGACGCCCGCCTCCTTCGCCGCGATCGCGGTCAGCGTGTTCTTCACCACGGCGTACGTGGCGTGCTCGCCGAGCGCGCGGCGCAGCTCCTTGAGCTGAGCCACGGTGAGCCCGCGGTACTCCGTGAGCACACCCGGGGGGGAGCTGCGTAACCGCTCGCTGAGCTCAGCGACCGCAGCAGCCTTGTCAGGCCTCGCCATGGCCCTCCTTCCGGGTGGGTGCCGGCTCGAGGGCCCCTGCGACAGCTCGGACGCGAAAAAGCCCCGCGCAGGAGCACGGGGCACCGCACCGGCCGGGGCCGGGCTGACGTCTCGTTCACCTGCGCTGGCGTCCCCGCGTCGGGGAACCTTCGACCACCCTGGCGGGTGGTGACCGGCGGTCTTCGGCGCGGGTCAGCATAGGCGTCCCAGCCGCCGACGGCCAAATCGGCCGGTGGCCCTCACCGCACGAGGGCGGGCCCCGTCTTGGCGTCGAGGTTGCGCACGTGCCGCTCGACCCGCTCGAGCGTGCCCTGCAGCCGGTCGAGCTGACCGGGAAGCCCCGCCAGCCCGTCGGCGGTGCTCGCCAGCCGGTCGGCGTCCTCGGCCAGCGGGCCGAGCGGCTCGCGCACGGAGGCGAGCTCACCCTCGAGCCCGGCCAGCCGCCGCTCCAGGGACGCCAGCTCCGCCTGAAGTGCCGCCAGCTGGCCGGCGAGCCCGGACGACGACGAGCCGCCGACCGAGCCGACCTGGCCGGACAGGGAGGACACCGAGCCTCGGGCGACCTCCACCTCCCGGCGCAGGGCGTCCACCTGCGGGGTCAGCTGGCCGAGCTCGCTCGTGGCGGAGGCGACCGGGGGCGCCATCGTGGCCACGTTCGCGTCGATCCGCGACACCTGCTCCTGGGTGCGCGGCAGCGTCCGCGCGACCTCCAGCAGCCCCGGCAGGGACAGCGCGATCGCCCCGGCCCCGGCGGCGAGCACGGCGAGGCTCGCCGCGACGACCACGAGGGCCGCCCGCACGAGCAGGCCGCCACGCACCAACTCGCTCGTCATGGACCCAGGTTGACATTCCAGGTATGAATGTCAAACCGGAGGATCGCGGGCTAGTGCTTCGGCAGCCGCACCACCGTGACGAAGAACTCGTCGATCTGCCGGACGACCTCGATGAACCGGCCGAAGTCCACCGGCTTGGTGACGTAGGCGTTGGCGTGCAGGGAGTAGCTGCGCAGCACGTCCTCCTCCGCCTCCGACGTGGTCAGCACCACCACGGGGATGCGCCGCAGCTCCGGGTCCTCCTTCAGGGCCGCCAGTACCTCCCGGCCGTCCATCCGCGGCAGGTTGAGGTCCAGCAGCACGAGGTCCGGCGTCGGCGCGTCGGCGTAGTCGCCCTGCTTGCGGAGGAACTCCATCGCCGTGACCCCGTCGCCCGCGACGTAGAGGTTGTTGGCGACCTTGTTGTCCTCGAACGCCTCCCGGGTCATCAGGACGTCGCCGGGGTCGTCCTCGACCAGCAGGACGTCGATGGCCCGTGTGTCAGGCGTCATGCGGTTCCTCCCGGATGGGTGCTCGCCGTACCCGGGGCATCCTGCCGTACCAGGCCGGCGCCCACCGGCTGGGGCTCACCGCCCGCGCCGGTCAAGTCGTCGGGGTCCACCGCCGGAAGCCGGAAGCGCACCGTGGTGCCCTGGCCGTGCGCCGTCCCGTCCGCGTCGATGGCGATCTCGCCGCCGTGGTACTCGACGATCTTGCGGGCCAGGGCCAGGCCGATCCCGGTGCCGGCGTACACGTCCTTGGGATGCAGCCGCTGGAAGAGCACGAACACCCGCTCGGCGTACTGCGGCTCGATCCCGATGCCGTTGTCCGACACCCACAGGTCCCAGAAGTCCCCGTCCCGGCGCGCCCCCACGTGAACGCGGGGAGTCTCCTCACCGCGGAACTTCAGGGCGTTCCCGACGAGGTTCACGAACACCTGGGTGAGCAGCTGCGCCTCCCCGCGCACCACCGGCAACGGGTCGCGCGTCACGACGGCACCGGACTCCTCGATGCGAGACTCGAGGTCGCGCAGCGCCCGGTCCAGGCAGGCGTCGAGCTCGACGTCCGTCTGCGGCGCGGTGATCCGGCCGACACGGGAGAACTGCAGCAGGTCGTTGATCAGCTGCTGCATGCGCTTGGCGCCGTCGACCGCGAACTCGATGTACTGGTCGGCCCGCTCGTCGAGCTGGCCGCCGTAGCGGCGTTGGAGCATCTGGGTGAAGCTCGCCACCTTGCGCAGCGGCTCCTGCAGGTCGTGCGAGGCGACGTAGGCGAACTGCTCGAGCTCGCGGTTCGAGCGCTCCAGGTCCTCCGCCTGCGACTCCAGCGCTTCCTTGGCGACCTGCAGCTCGCGGGTCGCCGCCTGCTGGGCCGCGATCTGCTCGACCAGCCACTGGCGCATCTCGTCGACGTCCCGGGCCAGGCGCACGAGCTCGGGTGAGCCCTGGACGGCGACCGCGTGGTCGAGAGCCCCGGCGCGGACGGTGCGGGTCTCGGCCGCCAGCTCCGCCAGCGGCCGGGCCACCCACCGGCTGAGCAGCAGCCACAGGACCGCGACCGCGACCAGGCCGATCACCGCCACCGCGATGACGGCGGCGAAGAGCCAGGTGGTCTGCCGGTGCAGGTCCTGCACGGCCGCGGCGCGCCGCTCCTCGAGGATGTCGAGGTACACGCGGTACTCCGCCCGGAGGACGTCGAACAGCTCCTTGCCGCGCTCGATCTCCCCGGGGGCCACCGCGGCGCTCCCCCCGACCTCCACCGCGGCGAGCGTCGGCTCCGCCCACCCGGAGTACCAGGCCGACGCCGCCTCCCCCGCGCGCTCGAGAGCCGCCAGGGCCTCCTCGTCTCCCGCCAGCAGGGAGCGCAGCCGGTCCCCTCCCCCGCTGCCGAGCACCGCCCGCGCACCCTGCAGGGGCTCCAGGGTCGCCGGGTCGCCGGTCAGGGCGTACCCCCGGACCGCGGTCTCGGTGTCCACCAGCGCGAGGAACTGCTCGTTGGACGTGGTGATGGCGTCGAAGTAGTGGTCGATCACCTGCTGCTGGGTGTTCCGGACGCCGGCCAGCGCCCAGGCGGCCGCGGCGACGACCACCGCCACCAGCACGCCGAGTGCGAGCAGGGTCGCCAGCAGGCGGCGCTGCAGGGTCCACCGCCTCATCCTGCGGACCTCCCGGGGGCGGTCGCCGGGTACCCGACGGTCACCACGGCCACGTCGTCCGTGAGCGGACCGCCGTTGAGGGCGATCACCTGCTGCAGCACGTCGTCGATGAGAGCCGGCGAGTCGCCGACCGCGGGGCTCTCGCGGACCATCTCGAGCAGCCCCTCCTTGCCGAGCCGGCGCGGCCCGTCCCCGACCCGGCCCTCGAACAGGCCGTCGGTGAAGACCATGATCCGCCAGGACTCGGGGAGCTCCAGGCGCAGCGGCGCCCACGCCGGCTGCGGGAGCAGTCCGAGCGCGGGGCCGCGAGCGGTCGCCGGCAGCAGGTGCGGCTCGGGGTCCAGGCCGAACGGCACGTGGTGACCGGCCAGCCAGAGCAGCGCCTCCCGCCGGCCGGGCGGCACCGTGAGCATGCAGGCCGTCGTGAACGTCTCCGCCGTCCGCCGCTCGGCGACGAGCACGTCCTGCAGCACGGGGAGCACCCGCTCGGTCGGCATGCCGGACAGCACGAGGGCCCGCCAGGCGATGCGCAGGGCGACACCGAGCGCCGCCTCGTCCGGCCCGTGCCCAGCGACGTCGCCGACGACGAGGTGCACGACGCCGTCCGGTGTCTCGACGACGTCGTAGAAGTCACCGCCCAGCAGGCTGTCCCGGCCCGGGCGGTAGCGGGTGACGACGTCGAGGTCGGCACTGCGCATGTGCGGCTGCGGCAGCAGGCCCCGCTCGAGCCGCGCGTTCTCGGTCGCGCGGATCCCGGACTCGTACAGCTGGCGGGACTGCTCCTCGGCCCGGCGCCGCTCCACCGCGTACCGCAGCGCCCGGTGCAGGAGCTCACCGTCGACCTTGCCCTTGACGAGGTAGTCCTG
>JBMOMI010000319.1:0-4444 GCA_049325235.1 Actinomycetota bacterium
GCCGAGCACCGCCTCGCGCTCGGCGGTGTCGGCGGCCAGCTCGTCGGCCAGCGAGCGGGTCAGCAGGCCGAGACGCTCGCGCAGCTCGATGTGCTCACCGGCGAGGTACCCGGCCGTCGGCGGCAGGTCGTGCGTCGTGACCGTGCCGAGGCACAGCTCGCGCCACTCCTGCGGCTTCAGCGGCCGGCCGGAGCCGTAGTCCTTCTCGAACCACAGGATCGACGTCCCGAGCACGCCGCGCTCCCGCAGGTAGTCCCGCACCCACGGCTCCACGGTGCCCAGGTCCTCCCCGACCACGAAGGCCCCGGCCCGCTGCGCCTCGAGGCAGAGGATGCCGATGAGCGCCTCGTGGTCGTACCGCACGTACGTGCCGGCGGCGGGCCTCTGCCCGCGGGGTACCCACCACAGGCGGAACAGGCCGATCACGTGGTCGACGCGGATCCCGCCGGCGTGCCGCAGCACGGTGCGCAGCATGTCCCGGTACGGCGCGTACCCGCGCTCGGCGAGGGCGTCCGGCCGCCATGGCGGCTGGCTCCAGTCCTGCCCCACCTGGTTGAAGGCGTCCGGCGGCGCGCCCACGGTGACCCCCTCGGCGAGCACGCCCTTGAGGGACCACGTGTCGGCGCCCTCCGGGTGAACCCCGACCGCGAGGTCGTGGACGACGCCCACCGCCATGCCGGCGCGCCGAGCCGTGGCCTGGGCCGCCGCGAGCTGGCTGTCGGCGACCCACTGCAGCCACATGTAGAAGCGGGTGCGGTCCGCCAGCTCGGTCCGCAGCTCGGCGAGGGTCTCCGAGTCGTGGTCGTGCGCCTCGGCCGGCCACCGAGACGACGGCAGGCCGAAGTGCTCCGCCAGGGCGCACCAGAACGCGAAGTCCTCCAGCCCCTGGCCCTCCCGCTCCCGGAAGGCCGCGAAGTCCGCCTCGCGCGCGGGGCTGCGCTCCACCCGGTAGACGGTCTCCAGCGCCGAGCGCTTGGCCGCCCACACGGCGTCCCGGTCGAGCTGGCCCGGGTCGGTGTTGCGGGCCCGCAGCGCCTCGGCCTCCCACTCGATGAGCGCGCGGTCGGCCGACGGCAGGTAGGCGGTCTCCCGGATGTCCTCGACGCGGATGTAGACGGGGTTGACGAACCGCCGCGTCGTCGGCAGGTACGGGGACGGTTCCATGGGGCCCACCGGCTCGGCGGCGTGCAGCGGGTTGACCAGCACGAAGTCGGCGCCGAGGTCGCGGCCGCCCCAGTCGGCCAACTCGGCGAGGTCGGCGAAGTCCCCGAGCCCCCACGACAGCCGGGACCGCACCGAGTAGAGCTGGGCCATCAGGCCCCACCGCTGCCGCTCGCGCAGCGCCTCGGGCAGCTCCAGGCGCGCCGGGGTGACGACCAGCGGGCACTGCGCCTCGCCGGACGGGGACCCTGCGTGCAGCACGTGCCACCCCAGCGGCAGGTCTGCCGGCACCGCGAAGGTCGCCTCGCCGACCAGCGCGCCGTCCACCGCCTTCGGGTCGACCCAGCGGTCCTGCTGCTCCAGGTCGCGGCGGCCGCCGCCCTCCAGCTCGACCCACGCCCGGGCCGGCTCCCCGTGCGGCACGTGCACCGGCACCCACGGGCTCTGCCCCTCGCGGGTGACCACCACCGGCGGCACGGTCCGCCGCCACGGCGCCAGGGCGACGTCCTCGAGCGCGGCCTCGACCTCCTGCTCGGTGCCCGCGGCGACGTCGAGGGCGGCGAGCACGGCGACGATCGTGGCGGCCGGCACGGGCACGTGGCGTCCCTGCCAGTCCCAGAACTCGGTGGCGACGCCGTAGGCGCGCGCCAGCTCGGCCAGGCGTGGCGACGGGACGGCGGGTGTGTCGTTCACGCGCGATGATCCTGCCAGAGTCGTGCTCGGCGTACGCCTCGGCACGCGTGGCGGAACCTCAGTACGGCGGGAACTCACAGCGTCCTGCGAGCCACCGCCCCGGCGGCAGGCACACCCCTGCCTCGGCAAGGGGTTGCAGGTACATCACCAGCACGGCCACGAGGGCAAGGACGAGCGGAACGGCAGACAGGCCAGTCAGCCATCCCCCGGCGTTCCTGGTGAGCCAGAGAGCCGCTATCGCCCCGCCGGCACCCAGGAAGATCAGCGCGCCGTAGGCGGCCTGGCCGACGGCGCCCACCGAGGCCGCGCCGGCCAACGGGATCGCCCCGCCCGCCAATGCGAGAGCGCCGGCCACTGTCGGGGAGCGAGTTCTCCGAACCGCCATCGCTGCCGCCGCCGGCCCAGCCACTGACGCCACCACGAGCGCAAGAAGCACCACGGTGCCCAAGCCTGCATCCACTTGGCCGGGTGAACGGCGGAAGCCGCGCCATTACAGCACGTGATGTCTGGCCTAGTCTCGGGCCCCATGCCGACCTACCCGGACGCCGAGCGCCTGCCCCTCGTCGAAGAGCTGCCCGCCGGGCGACCCGCGCACCGCGTGGCCGACCCGTACCGGTGGCTGGAGGACGCCGACGACCCCCGCACGGTCGCGTGGTCGGCCGCCCAGGACGAGCTGCTGGCCCGTCTTCGCGAGACGTGGGAGGGCCGGGAGGCGGTCGCGAAGCGGGTGCGGGAGCTGCTGAGCGCCGGGACCGTCGGTCCCCCGGTGTGGCGCGGCGAGCGTCGCTTCCTGGTGCGCCGGACCGGCGAGCAGGAGCACGGCGTCCTGCTGGTCGTCGAGCCGGACGGCGCCGGCGGCGAGCGGGAGCGGGTGCTCGTCGACCCGATGGCCGTCGACCCGTCGGGGGCCACGACGCTGGACGCCTGGCAGCCCAGCAAGGAGGGCCACCTGCTCGCCTACCAGCTGTCCGCGGGCGGCACCGAGGAGAGCGTGCTGCGCGTGCTGGACGTCGCCACCGGGCAGGAGGTCGACGGCCCCATCGACCGGGCCCGGTACTCCCCCGTCGCCTGGCTGCCCGGCGGAGAGCGCTTCTACTACGTGCGCCGGCTGGACCCGGCCGGGCTGCCCGCCGACGAGCAGCAGTACCACCGCCGCGTGTGGCTGCACACCGTGGGCGCCGACCCGGCCACCGACGTCGAGGTGTTCGGCGACGGCCGCGCGATGACCTCCTACTACGGGGTGTCCGTCTCGCTCGACGGCCGCTGGCTGGTCGTCAGCGCGTCGGAGGGGACGGCGCCGCGCACCGACGTCTGGCTCGCCGACCTGGCGTCGTCCCCGCTGGAGGCGCCGGCGCTGACGGAGGTGGCCGTCGGGCTCGACGCGCACACGTCCGCGCACGTCGGGCGCGACGGGCGCCTCTACGTCGGCACCGACCTCGACGCGCGCCGGGGACGCCTCGCGGTCGCCGACCCGACCCGTCCTCAGGTCGAGCACTGGCGCGACCTGCTGCCCGAGCGGGAGGACGCCGTCCTGGAGGACTACGCCGTCCTGGACGGCCCGGAGCTCGGCGACGAGCCGCTGCTGGTCGCGTCGTGGACCCGGCACGCCGTCTCGGAGGTCACCGTGCACGACCTGGCGACCGGCGAGCGGCGGGGCGAGGTCGCCCTACCCGGCCTGGGCACCGTGGGCGGCCTGATGTCCCGGCCCGAGGGCGGTCACGAGGTGTGGTTCACGTACACCGACCACGTCACGCTGCCGCACGTCTACCGCTGGGACGGGCGCACCGGGGAGCTGTCGCTGTGGGCCAGCCCGCCCGGGGACGTCGAGGAGGTGCCGCCGGTCGTGTCGCGGCAGCTCGAGGTGACGAGCGCCGACTCCACGACGGTGCGCATGTTCGTCGTGGCGCGCGCCGACCGGGTGTCGGAGTCCGGCCAGCCGCTGGAGCCGGCGCCGACGATCCTGTACGGCTACGGCGGGTTCGGCGTGTCGCTGACTCCCGGCTACTCGGCCACGGCGTTGGCGTGGGTCGAGGCCGGCGGCGTGTACGCGGTCGCGAACCTGCGCGGCGGCGGCGAGGAGGGCGAGGCCTGGCACCGCGACGGCATGCTCGCCGTCAAGCAGCACACGTTCGACGACTTCGCCGCCTGCGCGGACGGGCTCGTCGAGCAGGGGTGGACGACGCCGCAGCAGCTGGCGATCTCGGGCGGCTCCAACGGGGGCCTGCTGGTGGGTGCCGCGATGACCCAGCGCCCCGAGGCCTACGCCGCGGTGCTGTGCGCCGCGCCGTTGCTGGACATGGTGCGCTACCAGCTGCACGGCCTGGGCGTGACGTGGAGCGAGGAGTACGGCGACGCGAACGACCCCGAGCAGCTCGGCTGGCTGCTGGCGTACTCGCCGTACCACAACGTGCGGGAGGGGGTCCCCTACCCGGCCACGCTGTTCACCGTCTTCGACGGCGACACCCGGGTGGACCCGCTGCACGCGCGCAAGCTGGCGGCGGCACTGCAGCACGCGACGTCCGCGCCGGTCACCGAGGCCCCGATCCTGGTGCGCCGGGAGAAGGACGTCGGCCACGGGGCCCGGGCGATC
>JBMOMI010000320.1:0-4431 GCA_049325235.1 Actinomycetota bacterium
GCCCTGGGCGTAGGACCCGAAGGCCGACTGAGGCGTGGCCGTGAACGTCACCGTGTACGTGGCCGACTGGCCCGGCCGCAGCGTCAGCACCGACGGCTCGACCTTGACGTCGAGGCCGTCGAGGCCGTCGACCGAGGCGCGCCAGGTGGCCCGCTTCTTCGACACGTTCGTCACGGTGCGCTCGACGGTCTGCTTGCCCGCCAGCGACCCGATCGCGATCGACGCCTGGTTGAGGTCGGAGGCGTCGATCGGGGTGTTGCTGACCGGCGTCCCGTCGCTGTAGGTGACGCCCTGGCCCGCGAGGAAGGCGAACCAGTCGGTCAGCGACGAGTCGTAGACCAGACCCGGGTCGAGGAAGCGGCGGGGCTCCACGAAGCCGGCGCCGGAGGCGAACACGTCGTTGCTCGCCTCCGAGGCGTGGTCCCGCGCCGTCGTCATCATCGCCGACTTGATCGCCATCGGGGACCACGTCGGGTGGGCCTCCTTGATGAGCGCGCCGAGACCGGCGATGTGCGGCGACGACATCGACGTCCCGGAGAGGAAGTCGAAGTCACGGCCGGCCGACCGCGGCGAGTACGCGGCCAGCACGCCCACGCCCGGCGCGGAGATGTCCGGCTTGAGGATGTCGCCGTCGGCCCCGCGGGACGGTCCGCGCGAGGAGAAGCCGGCGACCTCGGGCACCTGGGTGGTGCTGCCCTCGTTGGTGGGCAGGATCCGTCCGGTCGGGTCGGTGGTGCCGGACACGTAGGCGCGCACCTGGTCGCGGTACGTGTGCGCCAGGTGCACCGTCGGCACCGCGTGCAGGTCGGTGTCCAGCGAGCTCGGCGACGTGTTGACCAGCACCATGCCCACGCCGCCGGCCTGCTCGACCGCCGTGCTCTTGTCGACGCGGGCGATGACACCGCGGTCGCAGACCACGATCTTGCCCGCCGCGCCGGCCGGGTCCAGCGAGCCCGGGTAGCACAGCGCTGCCCGCTCGGCCGTCTCGCCGGCCGCGGGGATCGTGTCCGAGAGCACCATCGGCGTCTCGGTCTCGAGCGGCTCGGTGATGGACGCGCCGATGAAGCGCTGCCCGTCGCCGGTGACCAGCGTCTGCTCCTTGATCGTGTGCGTGGACGCCGCGACCGTGGTGAGCCACGGCGACGGGTGGTTCGTCGTCGACGCGGTGGGTCCGCTGTTGCCCGAGGAGGCCGCGACGAAGATGCCGGCGTTCGCTGCGGACATGAACGCGAGCTCGACCGGGTCGAGGTAGTTCGACGACGTGCCGCTGATCGAGAAGTTCAGGACGTCGACGCCGTCCCTGATCGCCGCGTCGATGGCGGCCGCGCTGTCGGAGCTGTAGCAGCCGCCGCCGGTCTTGCCGTCCCAGCAGACCTTGTAGGCGGCGATGTAGGCCTCCGGCGCCATGCCGGAGACCTCGCCGAAGTCGCGACCGTCGATCACGGCGTTCACGCCGTCGTTGCCGGCCGCGGTCGCAGCCGTGTGCGTGCCGTGCCCGTCGGCGTCACGCGGGGAGAGGAACTCGTAGTCGGCAAGGTTGCCCGCACCGAAGCCCTCGACGAAGTAGCGCGCGCCGATGAGCTTGTTGTTGCAGAACTGGTCGCCGGCCGTGTCGTTCTCCGACTCGCACTCGCCGTTCCAGTCGTTCGGGACCCGCCAGCCGCGGCCGTCGTCGAACGACGGGTTCTCCGGCCAGATGCCGGAGTCGATGATCCCGACGACGACGCCGGCGCCGGCACCCCGGGGCTGCTTCAGCCCGCCCAGCCGGTCCCAGACGCCGCCGGACCCGGTGAGGCCGAGGAACTCGGGGGAGGCGTTGGTGTCGAGCTGGCGCAGCTCGTCGGGGACGACGGCGAGCACCCGGGAGTCCTTGGCCAGAGCCGTCGCCTCGCCGGCGGAGAGGTCGGCGGCGAAGCCGCTGATCGTGTCGGTGTACTCGTAGACGACGCGGTCGACACCGGCGTCCTGGCGGGCCTGCTTCTGCTGGGCCTCGAGGTGGCTGCGGTACGCCTTCGCCTCGGGGCTGCCGGGCCGGTAGGGGGTGCCGGGCGCCGGCTCGGTCTCGGCGAGGCCCTGGACGCCTCCGTCGTACGCGGCCACCGGCTCGTCCCTCATCACGACGATGTAGCGGCCTGCCTCGAAGGTCTGGCCTTCCGCTGCGGACGGGGTGACGTCCGGGGGTGCTGCGCCCGCGGCGCCGGCGGTGGACAGGGTCGCTGCCACCATCCCGGCGCCCGCGACGGCGGCGAGACCGCGCCTGCGCGCCCTCGCCCATCGACTTCTCGACACGAACGTGCCTCCTTGGTCTGGACATGTGCGACGGCGCGCGCAGATGGGGCGAAAGCCCGAGAACGGACGCACCGAGGGAATCCCAGCCCGCCGGTGTGACCCGCGTCAATACCCAGCGTTCGTGATTCTTTACTCTGCGTTGGAACAAAGCGGACGAAACGTGCCACGCTCCCGCGTCCTGGCAGGCGCCTACCCTGAGCCGGTGAGCAGCGCGCCTGTGCCCGTCGTCGGGTTCGACCTCGACATGACGCTCGTGGACTCCCGCGAGCGGATCGTCACCTGCTTGTCCGCCACGCTCGCCGCGCACGGCGCGCCGGTCGACGACGGGGCGATCTGGCGCTGCATCGGCCTGCCCCTGGAGACCGCGCTCGGCCGGCTCGCCCCGGCGCACGACGTCACGGCCCTGGCGCGCGAGTACCGGGCCCGCCACGACGCCCCCGACGCCCCGCCGGTCGCCGTCCTGCCCGGAGCCGCCGAGGCGCTGCGTGCGGTCCGGGACGCCGGTGGCCGGACCCTCGTCGTCAGCGCGAAGGTGCAGCCGGCGCTGGAGAAGCTGCTCGCCGACACCGCGCTGGCGCCGCTGGTGGACGAGGCGGTCGGTGGCCGCTACGGCCCGCAGAAGGGCGAGGTGCTGCGCGACCGCGGCGCCACCGCCTACGTCGGCGACCACCCCGGGGACGTCGTGGCCGCGCGCACCGGGGCGGCGGCGTCCGTGGCGGTCGCCACCGGCCCGCACACCGCGGCCGAGCTCGCCGCCGGCGGCCCCGACGTCCTGCTGGACCACCTCCACGCCTTCCCCGGCTGGCTCGACGAGCACGTGCTCGACCTGCGTCTTGCCGCCCTGGACGCCCGCCTGCGCGAGCTGGGCTCCGTGCTGGTCGCGTTCTCCGGCGGCGCCGACTCCGCCCTGCTGCTCGCCGCCGCGGTCAGGGCGCTCGGCCCGGACCGGGTGGCGGCGGCGACCGCGGTCAGCGGCTCGCTGGCCTCCGGGGAGCTGGACGACGCCCGCCGGCTGGCCGACGAGCTCGGCGTCCGTCTCCTCACCCCCGCGACGCGGGAGATCGAGCGGGAGGGCTACCGCGCCAACGCCGGGGACCGGTGCTACTTCTGCAAGGCGGAGCTGCTCGACGTGCTGCGACCGTTCGCCGCCGAGCACGGCCTCGCCCACGTGGCGACCGGCACGAACGCCGACGACGCGGTCGCGGGCTTCCGCCCCGGGATCCGCGCCGCGGCCGAGCGGGGTGCGGTCACCCCGCTGCTGGACGCCGGGCTGACCAAGGCCCAGGTGCGCGCGGCCTCCCGCCGCTGGGGGCTGCGGACGTCGGACAAGCCGGCGGCCGCGTGCCTGTCCAGCCGCATCGCGTACGGCGTCCCGATCACCCCGCGGCGCCTCGCCCGCGTCGACCGTGCGGAGGCGGCGCTGCGCCGGGTGCTGCGCGACGCCGGCATCGCGGTGTCCGACCTGCGCGTGCGGGACCTCGGCGAGAACCGGGCCCGGGTCGAGGTGGACGCGGCCCGGGTGGAGGACGTGGCCGGTCTCCGCGAGGCCGGACGCGCCGTCCTCGACGCCGGGTTCGACGACGTCCACGTCGACCCCCGCGGCTTCCGGTCCGGGTCGATGAACGAGCTCCTCGCCGATCCCGCCCGGTATCGCTGACTCCGGGGAACCAGCCGGGCTCCCGACCGCTAGCCTGGAGGCATCCCGCGCCCACCGCGGGGACGGGGACCACACGCGAACTGGACGAGGACGAGACGTGCCTACTGGCAAGGTGAAGTGGTTCGACGCCGAGCGCGGGTTCGGCTTCGCGGCGACGGACGAGGGCGAGGAGGTCTTCCTCCACGTCTCGGCGTTGCCGGCCGGCACCACCACGCTCAAGCCGGGCACCCGCATCGACTTCGGGGTCGCCGACGGCCGCAAGGGCAAGCAGGCCCTGTCGGTCCGCGTGCTCGAGCCCGCGCCGTCGGTCGCCGCCGCCCACCGCAAGCCTGCCGAGGACCTCGGGGTCATCGTCGAGGACCTCATCCGCCTGCTGGACGACGTCGGCAACCAACTGCGCCGCGGCCGCTACCCGGACCGCCGCCACGCCGGCAAGGTGGCCAGCGTGCTGCGGGCGGTCGCGGACGACCTGGAGACCTGACCGG
>JBMOMI010000321.1:0-4429 GCA_049325235.1 Actinomycetota bacterium
CTCGTCGTCGGCGCCGGTCTGGTGCTGTTCCGGCTCGGGCTGGGTGTCTTCCGGTCCGGGGTGTCGCTCGCCCGGGAGCTGGGGGAGGCCTCCGAGCGGCTCTCGGCGATCGCGGCCCAGGTCGAGCGGGTCGGCGAGAACCACCGGGCCGTCGAGCTCGCGGTGTTCGAGGACCCGCGGCGCCTGAAGGCCGAACGGCGCCGACGTGAGCGTGACCGCCGGCGCCGGCGACTGCGGGCGGCCCGGAGGCGCGCCGCAGCCCGGTGACGCACGCCTAGACTGAGTCCGTCCGCGCGCCTGAAGGGGTCGCCATGTTCCGCAACATCGCAGACAACCCGTTGCTGCTTCTCGTCCTGGTCCTGCTGATCGTCGTCATCTTCGGCGCCAAGCGCCTGCCGGACGCCGCCCGCAGCCTCGGCCGGTCGATGCGCATCTTCAAGACCGAGGTCAAGGAGATGCGGGACGACGACACCGCCCGAGGCGGCGCCACCAAGGAGAGCCAGGCGCTCGAGGGACGCGTCGTCGACGACCAGCGCACCGAGGGCTACCGGGCCCAGGAGGGCACCGGCGGCGCGCCGCGCGCCGACGAGCCGCGCCGCGGCTCCTGACCCGTCGCCTCGACGCACTCCGGGCGGGCCGTGGCCATCACCGCGTCGCGACGCAGCAACCCCGAGGGGCGGATGCCCCTGCGCGACCACCTCAACGAGCTGCGCCGCCGGGTCGTCCGGGCCGGGCTGGCCATCCTCGCCGGCACGGTCGTCGGCTGGTTCCTCTACGACCCGCTGCTCGCCGAGCTGACCGAGCCGATCCAGCGGATCTCCGCCCAGGAGGGCCGCATCGCGGAGATCAACTTCGCGCAGGTCGCGACGTCCTTCGACCTCAAGGTCAAGATGTCGATCTGGCTCGGCATCATCGTCGCCAGCCCGGTGTGGATCTACCAGGTGTGGGCCTTCGTCACCCCGGGCCTGACCACCAAGGAGCGCCGGTACGCACTGGCCTTCCTGTCCGCCGCCGTCCCGCTGTTCCTGGCCGGGATCTGGCTGGCGTGGCAGTTCATCCCCAACGCCGTCCGGTTCCTCACCAGCTTCACCCCGGAGGGCGGCTCCAACATCATCGACGCCCAGTACTACCTGGGCTTCGTGATGCGGCTGCTGCTGGCGTTCGGCATCGCGTTCCTGCTCCCGGTGATCCTCGTCGGGCTGAACTTCGCCGGGCTGATGCAGGGCCGCACCATGCTGCGCGGCTGGCGCTGGGTCGTCGTCCTCGCCCTCACGTTCGCGGCGATCGCCACCCCGACGCCCGAGATCACCGCGATGTTCATGCTCGCGCTGCCGATGCTGGCCCTGTTCGCGGTCGCCATCGGCCTCAGCGTGCTCAACGACCGGCGACGCGCCCGGCGCGAAGCCGGCTTCGGCGACCTGGACGACGACACGCCGAGCGCCCTGTGAGCGCCCGGATCGGCCTGGTCGTCAACCCGACGTCCGGCAAGGGGCGCGGCGCCGCCGTCGGCCGGCAGGTCGCGATCTCGCTGCGGGCGGCCGGGCACGCCGTCGAGGACCTCACCAGCGCCACCGCCGAGGCCGCCGCCAAGCTGGCGTGCGATGCGGTGACCACGGGGATCGACGCCCTCGTGGTGGTCGGCGGGGACGGCGTCGTCCACCTCGGCCTGCAGGCCACCGCCGGCACCGGGACGCCGCTCGGGATCGTCGCGGCCGGCTCCGGCAACGACATCGCCCGCTCGCTGGGCCTGCCGCTGCACGACGCGGCGGCCGCCACGGCCGTGCTCGAGGCGGCGTTGACCACCGGCGGCCACGGCGTGGACGCCGTCCGCTGGAGCGGCGAGACGTCAGGTGGCTGGTACGCCGCGGTGCTCGCGGCCGGGTTCGACGCGGTGGTCAACGAGCGCGCCAACCGCTGGACCTGGCCGCGCGGCCGGGCCCGCTACAACGTCGCCATCGCGCGCGAGCTGCCGGTGTTCCGTCCGCGCGCCTACCGGCTGGAGCTGGACGGCGAGGTGCTGGAGCTGGAGGGCATGCTCGTCGCCGTCGCCAACTGCCCGTCCTACGGCGGCGGCATGCGGGTCGCGCCCGACGCCCGCGTCGACGACGCGCTCCTCGACGTCGTCGTGCTCGAGCCGGTGAGCACGGCCGAGTTCGTCCGCCTGTACCCGCGGGTGTACTCCGGACGGCACGTCGAGCACCCGCAGGTCAGCGTGCGGCGCGCGCGGACCGTGCGCGTGGAGTCACCCGGCATCGTGGGCTACGCGGACGGCGAGCGGCTGGCTCCGCTGCCGCTGGTCTGCGAGGCGGTGCCGGGTGCGCTGCGGGTGCTGGCGGTGCGGGTGTGACGCTTTCGGCCGTGCCATAGCCTGACCGCATGGCCTCGCCCGCTGAGCGCTACGCGGCCGCCCGGCGCCGGCAGGCGCACGAGCGCACCGAGCTGCACCAGTTCCGGCGGCTGCTCGGCTTCGAGCTCGACTCGTTCCAGGTGGAGGCGTGCGAGGCGCTCGAGGCCGGGCACGGCGTCCTCGTCGCCGCCCCGACCGGCGCCGGCAAGACCGTGGTGGGGGAGTTCGCCGTCCACCTGGCCCTCGCGTCGGGCCGCAAGGCGTTCTACACCACGCCGATCAAGGCGCTGAGCAACCAGAAGTACAACGACCTCGTCGCCCGCTACGGCCCGAGCCGGGTCGGGCTGCTCACCGGCGACACCACGGTCAACGGTGAGGCGCCCGTCGTCGTGATGACGACCGAGGTGCTGCGCAACATGCTCTACGCGGACTCCCCGACGCTGGCCGGGCTCGGCTACGTCGTCATGGACGAGGTGCACTACCTCGCCGACCGGTTCCGCGGCGCGGTGTGGGAGGAGGTGATCATCCACCTGCCCGAGGACGTGCTGCTCGTCTCCCTGTCGGCGACCGTGAGCAACGCCGAGGAGTTCGGCGACTGGCTGGACACGGTCCGCGGCGACACCACCGTCGTCGTCACCGAGCACCGGCCCGTGCCGCTGTGGCAGCACGTCATGGCCGGCACCACGCTGATGGACCTGTTCGTCGACGCGGGCGGGCACGCCGTCGAGGGCACCGAGGGCTCCGAGCCGGAGCACACCACCGGGCTGACGGTGAACCCCGACCTGGTCCGCCTGGCCCGCGAGGACGCCCGCCGCGAGCGGATGGAGTCCCGGGGCGGCCGCCGCGGGCGCAGCGGTCGGCGCCCGCCGTCCGCGGCCCGGCGAGCCTCCGTCCCGAGCCGCGCCCAGGTGATCGAGCGGCTGGACGCCGCAGGGCTGCTGCCCGCGATCACGTTCATCTTCAGCCGGGCCGGCTGCGACGCCGCCGTCCGGCAGTGCCTGGCGTGGGGCGTCCAGCTCACGACGCCGGCGGAGCGCGAGGCGATCCGGGCGGTGGTGCGCCAGCGGACTGCGGAGATCCCGGAGTCGGACCTCGCCGTCCTCGGGTACGCGGAGTGGGTGGAGGGCCTCGAGCGCGGGCTGGCCGCCCACCACGCCGGGCTGCTGCCCGCGTTCAAGGAGGTCGTCGAGGACCTCTTCTCGCGGGGCCTGGTCAAGGCGGTGTTCGCCACCGAGACCCTCGCGCTCGGCATCAACATGCCGGCGCGCTCCGTCGTCCTCGAGCGGCTGGTGAAGTTCAACGGCGAGCAGGTCGTCGACATCACGCCGGGGGAGTACACCCAGCTCACCGGGCGCGCCGGGCGGCGCGGCATCGACGTCGAGGGGCACGCCGTGGTGCTGTGGCAGCCGGGCCTGGACCCCGAGGCGGTGGCCGGCCTCGCCTCGACGCGGACCTACCCGCTGCGCTCCAGCTTCCGGCCCACGTACAACATGGCGGTCAACCTGGTCGCGCAGTTCGGCCGGGCCCGTGCACGGGAGATCCTCGAGACGTCGTTCGCGCAGTTCCAGGCCGACCGGGCGGTCGTCGGGCTCGCCCGGCAGGTGCGCCGCCAGGAGGAGGCACTCGCCGGCTACGCCGAGGCGATGACGTGCCACCTAGGCGACTTCGGTGAGTACGCCGCGCTGCGCCGCCGGATCGCGGAGCTGGAGAAGGAGGCGTCCAAGGAGGCGTCCCGGCGCCAGCGCGCCGACGCCGTGGCGTCCCTGAGCGGGCTGCGCGTGGGTGACGTGATCCGGGTGCCGACCGGTCGCCGCGCCGGCTTCGCCGTCGTCCTCGACCCCGGGACCGCCGCCGGCCTCGAGGGGCCGCGGCCGACCGTGCTCACCACCGAGCGGCAGGTGCGCCGGCTGTCCGTCGTGGACGTCGGCGCGCCGGTGGAGAGCGTCGGCCGGGTCAAGGTCCCGCGGGACTTCAACCCCCGCAGCCCGGCCGCGCGGCGCGACCTCGCGTCGTCCCTGCGCAACGCCCTGGCCCCCGGCCGCCAGGACGCGACCTCTGGAGGCTTTCCGGGGTCTCGGGAGC
>JBMOMI010000322.1:0-4427 GCA_049325235.1 Actinomycetota bacterium
GAACGTCTCCCGGTGGCGACGCACGATCGACGACCGGGCTGCCCGAGGCGACCGCCTCGCGCTGTGGGGGGCCGGTTCCAAGGGCGTGACCTTCCTCAACGCCGTGGACGAGGCCGCACGGCTCAGCGTCGTGGACCTCAACCCCAACAAGTGGGGCCGCTACCTACCCGGGACCGGCCACCTCATCGAGGAGCCCCGATCGCTGGTCGAGCGGCCGGTGGCCACCGTTCTCATCACCAACCCCGTCTACCGCGACGAGATCGCGGCCGAGCTCCGGGACATGGGCGTCCAGGCCGATGTCGTCAGCGTGTGAAGAGGAGGTTTCCGTGAGCACCAACAACACCGTCTACCTGAACTCGCGCGAGACGGATCGGGTCAGACGAGAGCGCTTGTATGCCGGCCAGCTGTTCCTCTACACGCCAACGGCGGAGACGACGGCACTGCGGGACTTCGCCGCTGGCATGATCGAGGAGGCTTTCCACCCGCACGACCCCGTCACGGCGCAGTTCGACATGCCGGTGGAGCACTTCGTCGAGATCTTCGGGCCGCTGAAGCCGAAGTTCATCCACCATCCGCGCACCAAGCAACTGATGCGGGAGGCGTTGTCCAGCCTAGGATGCGACCTCGCCGACACCTACCTCGACGTCCCGCGTCTACGTGGCGTCACCAGCGACGCGTACCTCACCGCCGGTGTGGGCTATGCCCACCCGCTGCACCGGGACACCTGGTGGAGCGCTCCACTGGCACAGATCAACTGGTGGATGCCGATCTACGAGTTCGAGTCCGAGAGCTCGATGGCCTTCCACCCTCGATACTGGTCGACCGGAGTGGAGAACCACTCGGAGGACTTCAACTACTACGAGTGGAACGCGGTCGGGCGGGCGCAGGCCGCCAAGCACGTCCACCAGGACACCCGTGTCCAGCCGCACCCGCCGGAGGACCTCGAGCGCGACCCGCAGGTCCGGTTCGTCGTGCCGCCGGGTGGCCTCGTCGTGTTCAGCGGCGCCCAGATGCACTCGACAGTGCCGAACACCTCCGGGCGCTCGCGGTTCAGCATCGACTTCCGCACCGTCAACCGCACCGACCTGGAGACCGGCCTGGCCGCACCGAACGTGGACTCCTTCCCGCAGGGCACGTCATTGCGCGACTTCCGCCGGATGACGGACGACGAGCAGCTGCCGGCGGAGCTGGTGGCCCGCTACGACAGCGGTGAGATTCCCGAGGGTGCGGTGCTCGTGTTCAAGCCGGAGGAGGGGGTCCGCGCCCCGTGACGGGACCGAATGTGTCGGTGGGGCTTCCCGTCTACAACGGGGAGCGCTACCTGGCTGAGGCGATCGACTCGATCCTCTCCCAGGACTATGGGGACCTCGAGCTCATCGTGTGCGACAACGGCTCGACGGACGCGACGCCGCGCATCGCGGCGGACGCGGCGCGCCGTGACGCCCGGGTGAGCGTGCACCGCAGCGGGACGAACCGTGGGGCCGCATGGAACTACAACCGGGCGGTGGCGCTTGCGCGGGGCCGCTTCTTCAAGTGGGCCGCGCACGACGACGTGCTCAGGCGCGGCTTCCTGTCGGCGTGCGTGGCCGTGCTCGAGGAGCGTCCGGAGGTCGTCCTCGCGTACACCCGCGCGGTGGACGTCGACGACCAGGGCCGTGTCGTGCACGAGCACGATCTGCCCCGTTACGCGACGGCCTCGACACCGTCCGGCCGCGCCCGTCAGGTGCTGCTCGACCCGTCGCCGTGCCTGGAGTCCTTCGGAGTGATCCGCGCCGACGCGCTGCGCCGGACTCGTCTCATCGGCCCCTACACCAGCTCGGACCGCACGCTGTTCTTGGAGCTGGCACTGCTGGGGGAGTTCCATGAGGTGCCGGAGGTGCTCTTCCTGCACCGACAGCATCCCCACAGGTCCGTGCACAGTTACGCCGACCCGCGCTGGCGCAACGTGTGGTTCGACCCGGCATGGTCGGGGCGGCGCAGCTCACCGCGCTGGCGGCTGCTCAAGGAGTACGCCACCGCGGTGGCGCGGTCGCCGGTGCCACCTGGGGAGCGGCTCCGTACGGCGGGGCTCCTTCCCCTCTGGGCGGCCAGCAACGCCAACGCGCTGGCACGGGAGGCAGCGGCCGTGGCAGTGGGCCGCGCCCGCACTCCCGGGACGGCGATGTCGACGACGAGAGTAGAGAGATCCTGACGTGCTGAGACGCATTCTCCTGGTTGCTGTGACGACTGTAGGCCTGGCCGCCGGAGCACTGGTTTCACAGCCCGCGACGGCTGCGAGCCCGGCCTTCACGTCCGACGACTTCGCCTCCGGAGGGTTGGGCGGGGCGCCGTGGACGGTGGTGGACCCGGTCGGTGACGGGACGGTGACCGTCACGGGTGCCGCCGAGCAGGACGCCCGACTCGTACTGGCCGTGCCGGCCGGCACCAGTCACGACCCCTGGAACGCCAATCGGGCGCTGCGGGTGATGCAGCCGGCGGCTGACGTCGACCTGGACGTGCAGGCTCGTTGGGCGACCGTCCCGTCGCTGAAGTACCAGATGCAGGGCATCGTCATCGAGCAGGACGAGCGAAACTGGCTGCGCTTCGACGTGTACTCCACCGGCTCGGCGCTGCGCGTGTTCGCCGCGAAGACCGTCGACGGCCGGTCGTCGGCCCTCATGGCGACGTCGGTCCCAGCCGGCTCGGTTGCGGGTCTCGAGGTCGTCCGGACCGGCTCGACGTGGTCGGTGTCGTACGACTCCGGCTCGGGCTGGACTTCGATCGGGTCGGTCACCCACGCGCTGGCGGTGACGGCCATCGGCCCGTTCGCAGGGACGGCAGGCACACTGCCTGCCTGGTCGAGCGAACTCGACTGGTTCTTCGACGCCACCTCGCCGATCGACCCCGAGGACGGTGCGACGCCGGCGCAGTACCTGCTGTCGACGTCGGTGGTGGGGTCGGGGTCGGTGGAACGGTCGCCGGATGCGGCGTCCTACGCGTCAGGCTCGGTGGTGGAGTTGACTGCGGTCCCGGCACCGGGATGGCAGTTCGCCGGGTGGAGCGGTGACGCGGCCGGCTCGGATCCGGTGACGTCGGTGACGATGGTGGCGGACGTGTCGGTCACGGCGACGTTCACCGAGGCTCCGGCTGCAGTGCCCCCGACCGGTGGGCCGGTGTCGGACGACTTCTCCAGCGGCTCCCTCGTCGGGACATGGGAAGTCGTCGACCCGGCCGGTGGAGGAACCGTGGCGTTCGCCGGACTGGGCACGGACGACGCCCACCTCGAACTGTCGGTGCCCGAGGGCACTTCCTACGACCCGTGGAACGCCAACCGGTCGCTGCGCGTCATGCAGGGCGTCGCCGACGTGGACTTCCAGGTCGCGGCTCGGTTCACGTCATCGCCCAGCCTGAAGTACCAGCAGCAGGGCTTCATGGTCGAGCAGGACCCGGGCAACTGGCTGCGCTTCGACGTCTACTCCAACGGCAGCACGTGGTACGTGCTCGGGGCACGGACCGTGGACGGCTCCTCCTCCAAGCTGTTCAGCCGGGCCGTGACCCCCAGCCCAGAAGTCACGCTGCGGCTCACGAGGGTGGGCGGCACCTGGACCCTCGAGTACTCGCCCGACGGGCAGACGTGGTCGACGGGCGGCACCGCGACTCACGCGCTGACCGTCGGCGCCGTGGGTGTCTTCGCCGGCAACGGAGGAACCAAGCCGGCGTTCACGGCGAGCGTCGACTGGTTCTTCGACACGGCCAATCCGATCGATCCCGAGGACGGGTCCGTCGCCGACGCCTACCCGCTGACGACGACGGTCACCGGACAGGGAGCCGTCACCAGGGCCCCGCCGGCGGGCAGCTACCCGGCGGGCACGGTCGTGAGCCTCACCGCCGAGCCGGCCGCAGGGTGGCAGCTGAGCCACTGGACGGGTGACGTCTCCGGTACCGAGCCGGTCGTCGAGGTGACGATGGACGGGCCGAAGGACGTCGGTGTCGTCTTCACGGAGCTGCCACCCGACCCGCCCGCGATCGACATCTGGTACGGCGACGAGCAGGTCTTCGGGCGCAACGGCCAGTCGCAGCGCTGGGTCAACGTCCTGGGCAACGCCGGCGACGAGGACGGTGTGAGCTCGCTCTCCTACACCGTCAACGGCGGATCCCCGAGACCGCTGAGGATGGGCCCGGACCTGCGCCGCCTGTACGGGACCGGCGACTTCAACGTCGAGATCCCGTACGACGAGCTGCTCGACGGTCCCAACGCCGTCGTGCTCACCGCGACGGACGCGGTCGGCGACACGAGCACCCGGACGGTCACGGTCGTCAAGGACGTCCGGGCGGGTGACCGCTCGCGGGTCGTCGACTGGTCCACGGCCGCGCAGCCGGACGACGTGGCGCAGGTCGTCGACGGCAAGTGGTCCACCGGCCCGGACGGGCTCACCGTGAACGAGATG
>JBMOMI010000323.1:0-4423 GCA_049325235.1 Actinomycetota bacterium
TGCACCGCAACCCCGACCGCCACCCGGCGACACTACCAAGTGCCAACGACTTCCGCCGAGAGACACGCTGGCGAAAGACCAGGTCACAGCGGTCTCACCGTGCTACTTCAGGAGGTCTGAGGCTGGATACGACGTGTTCGTCAAGCTGCTCGATGCCGTTTGGTACGGCGTGCCGCAGTACCGCAGCAGGTTCTTTGTGCTCGGCATCCATCGCGATCTCGGATACGTCCGCGATGACTTCGGCGAGTGGGGCCCGTTCCCGCTCCCGTCGCACGGCGCCGCTGAAGGCCGCAAGCTCGTCACAGTCAAACAGGCGATCGGCGACCTGCCGAAAATCGGCAATGGACATGCGATCGACGAGATGCTCTACGCAGCGCCATTCTCGGCAGACAACGGGTTCCTTCAGTTCGTGAGGGAGGGGTCGGAGCAGAACGCCCTAACCGACCACATCACCTCGCGCCATGCCGACTACGTCATCGACCGATACCGGCGAATCCCGCCCGGGGGCAACTGGGAAAGCATCGTCGACTCGCTGACGAACTATGCGGATGTGAAGCGCACTCACAGCAACATCTACCGGCGGCTCAGATGGAACGAGCCGTCGATCACGATCGGTCACTACCGCAAGAGCATGCTCGTGCATCCGGCCCAGCATCGAGGACTCTCGCTGAGAGAGGCGGCGCGTCTTCAGTCGTTCCCCGATTGGTTCCGGTTCGCTGGCACAACGGCCGGCGGAAGCGGAGGCCTTGTCCACAAGCAGCAACAGCTCGCCAATGCCGTCTGTCCGCTCGTGACCAAAGCCATCGCCGAGCTGATCCTCGGGCTGTGAGGGGATCCGTGCCATCGCGACGCCGGCTCAGAGTGCTTCACGCGATCCGGTCTCTGGTCGACCGCCTCTGGACTAGTCGTCGCGACGATCGTTTCGGTTGGACTCGCCGGCAGGACGCCGACGCGCCACTCTCGGGAAACGCGTCACGCGTTGGCGGCAACGCGCACGAGCCCGTATCGAACGGTTCGCCGCTGCGAGACAGTCTGACTACCGACGTTGGGCACACCACTGCCGACGAAGCCGGTGGTGCGCTCGACGGAGGCGCGGAGGGCCCTGTCACTGCCGATTGCGACCCGACCTCCGACCGAGCAGACGTGGGCTTCGGGCTCCCGCAGGCCGGGATACCAGGGGCGGATCCCGCCGTGTCGCGGCCGCCTGGCATTCGGGGGCCTGAAGGACCCACGCCGAACGAACACGCGGCCGATGTTTCAACTGGAGACACGGAGAAGACAACGGCCGCGGTCGACCAAGGCACATCTGACGAGTCGCTCGCTGCACCCGACGAAGCGGCGCTGAACTGCGTCGACGACAAATCGGTATACGGAGCGTTCACCGACGCCGGTGCGCCGCCGATTGTCGAGTTGGCCGACACTGCTGAGGATGTTCGCAGTTCGCTGTCACGAGACACCACGCAGGACTTAGCCGGCGCGCATCACCATCGAGCAGCAGACGCTGGACAAGCCGAGGAAGCCTTGCGGCAAGACAGCTCGCCGGTAGCTGAAGAGCTTCTCGATGCGAACATCGAGGTCACCGGCCCGGAGCCCGACGTCGAGGTCACCTCCCAGGTCGACGCGGTTCCCGATCATGTCGAAGAACACGCGGCCGACCAAGACTCCGACTCGCACCTTCGTGAGCAACTCGCCAGGTCGACCGACAGCGACGGCGACCACGACTCGACGTCGTCCGACTTCGAGCCGACCACCACCGACGGTCAGGAGCGGATCCACGCGAGCGCGAGCGGTCGCGACGCCGGTACGGGCCGAGGCGGCCGTCGAAGCGGCTCGAGCGTTCACCGGGATCGGCTCCCAACACCGGCCGAGGTCGACCTGCCTTCGGCGTACTTGCTGTGGAACCGCGTCCTAGCCGAGTACTGCCTGCTCGAGACGACGCCGGCCACTGAGACGGCGTACCTCTGCATTACTCCGAGCATCCTGGCTGCGGCGCTGGAGGCCGGCGGTGGGACGCGTCTCAGTCCCGAGGACGCGACCCTGCAGTTCCAATCTGCGATCTCCGAGGCGTACAACGCCTCGGTTCTCGCCAGCCGGGTAGGGCTGTGGAACCTCAGCGGAGATGCCGAGGATGGATCACCCGCGTGCGTGGGGATTCTGGCCGCCTCAGTGCTTGCGGCTTACCGGATGCGATCGGATGAGGAAGCTGGACCGAACGCGTACTACGCGCGCCTGGCGGAGATCCTCGGCTGCGATCTCGTGGGAGGACGTCCCCGCGGCTTCGATCTTGAGCTGTTCGCCGACCTGTGGGATGCGCTCGCTGATCGGCTCCAGACCCTGAGCGACCGAACGCTTGCTCGTCCGGCGGGTGAGCCCGGGCTCCGCCGCTTTGTCGCCTACCCGCTGTGCCATGTGCCCCTGCGCCAGCTCGACGTCGAAAAGCTCCCCGAGTTCTTCGACTGGGCCCGGCTCGAACCTGGGAGCCGCGTTGGGTCCTCGGAGGTCTCCGAAGCACTCGGTCGTTGGGCGACCGGCCGCGGCGTTCTGAGCCGCGCCGGTGAGCAGGCGATCAACGACGAACGACGTGAAGCTGTCGCCGCGCAAGTCGCTCTCGAGCTCGAAGCCTGGGACGGCTCATCGCGGGACACAGGAGGACGCAGAACCGCGGCGGTCCATCTACTTCTTGACTTCGTTCGGCGTCGTCCGCACTTGGAGTTCCTTGCCCGGCGACCCAGTTCCTTTCCGGCGTCGTTCGATGCCGGCGTACGTCAGCTGGAGGCGGGTGAGCAAGGGTGGTACGACCCAGTACCCGTCGTTCCCGAAGACGGTGCGGCACTGAAGGCGGGGTTCGTCTGGACATGCAGCGGACTCGATGGCGGCTTCACGCTCCATCGACCGCCATCTGATGTCGTCCCACTCCGGCCGGCGGCCGACTTCAGCGGCTACCTCTCACAGCGCGGTCTTCCGCTGGGCCTCACCAGCGCGGTGCTCTGCACGGCCGAGTGCGAAGCAGGAGTGAGCGAGTATCTGACCGCGGCAACTGGCGAGCGGTGCCACGCTATCGACGACCCGGATCTCCCAACTGGCTGGCGTCTCTTCACTCCCGTCCGGCCGTCGCGACGCGTGCCCGTGCCCCCTGGGCTCGAGCAACTCGAGGTACACGTCGACGCCTCGATCGTCCTGCAGGGCGGTCTTCGCGTGGGCCGACGATCTGCATGGCTGGCAGGAGCGCCGCCGAGAATCCTTGTGGGCGGCTGCGAAGCAGCATCCATCGACGGCGCGCAAGCGCCAGTCGTGGACGGTGAACTCCGACCGACCGCACCTCTCGGTTTCGGCGTTCACCTGGTCGAGGCCGAACGGGCTCGCCGGCGATTCGAGATCGTCGAGCCGGAGGGCCGCTGGGAGGAGACTCCGGCGTTGGCCGCCGACCACAGTGTCGCTGTCGCACTTCCTTCGGGGGACTGGTGGATCGTGGGCGCGAAGCTCGGCAGCGTCGCCAGGGCGCGAGGACATCCACGGCTAGCGGTCGTCCCCTTCGAGCCCGTCTGGGCCATCGCCAGCACTGCCCGACGAGCTCCTGTCGTGATCGCCCTCGGCCGAGAGCTGCCGTCCCCGGCGAAGGCGAAGCCAGTGGACGCCAGGGATCCCCGTGCCCGCGTCTGGGCCCACGCCGTTTACGAGGCGCAGATCCGACGGCCGCGCTTTGCCACCCGTGACGCCGCGGTCGATCCGCATGACGTACTCGACGCGTGGCGGAAGTTCGCAGCTACGGCGCGGCAGCTGAAGCGGTACTGGCGGCGAGCGCGATGACTGTGTCGAGCGGAGAGCTCCTGCTCTACTGGCTGAGCCACATGGGCGAGGGCTCATGGGTCAGCTTCGTCCGCGCCCACAGCGAGCTCCAGCCACCGACCGACGAGCGAACGGAATGCGCGAGGTCGAAGCTTCGCAGAGCTTTGAGCGAGCTCGGTCATGCCGAGTTCTTCGTCGGAGGTGGCACGCGTTGGCGCGTGTTTCAGCCTGCGATCGGGCTGTCGCCCGACGCAGGTACTGCCGCCCTGATCGGCGGACGTACTCCAAAGCTGTTGAACAACGTGCTCAGCTCAGCGGAACAGTTCCAGTGCGATGTCGATATCCGGCTGGACGAGTGGGGGCCGGACCGCGTCCTTCTCAACGGAACCAAAGAATCGGTGGAGCGCAGCGCACAGGCATCCGGCGTCCGATACATCCCCGACCTTGCACTCGCACTCGCGGCGGAGGTCGCACCGGTCGCCACCTTGCTTGACGATCCCACCCCCGCTGCCAGGGCCCCGGCAAAGTCCGGGTGGGTGGGCGCTGACCAGGGGTTTTGTGGGTCGACACGCCGTGTGACATGAGTGACGGGTGTGCCCTGTGTGACTTGGATGGGAGTTGTTAGCTCTCCCCAGCG
>JBMOMI010000324.1:0-4419 GCA_049325235.1 Actinomycetota bacterium
CACCCCTCCCCCCAGGGTGCCGGGCCGTCGCACGTCCGGGGACGCCGGGCACGTCGGTGCTGGTCGGGACGGCGGAACCTCCCTACTCTGGTCGCGGAACCGTCGCCACTCCCCGTGGAGGTCCCCGTGTCGACGCCGCGCGAGCCCGCCCGCACCGGGCGCGGGACGCGTGCGCGCCGCACGGACGCCGTCAGGCGAGGGCCGTCCGCCGGGCGTGGGTCCGCGCCGGCCGCGGCGGTGGTGCCGCCGGGCCGGATGGTCCCGGGTGGAGCCTGGCCGCATCCGCGGCCGCACCGGAAGGCGTCGTCCCTGCGGGGACGGCGCCTTCGTCCGTCCCGGGGGCCGGGAGCCACGAGATTCGGCGCGGTCCGCCTGGTCCGCAGCCCGGAAGCCGTCCGGGCCGAACGGTGGAGGTGTGCTGATGCGCACGCTCGTCCTCAACGCCGGCTACGAGCCGCTCGCCGTCGTGTCCTTCCGCCGGGCGATCGTCCTGGTGCTCACTGACAAGGCGGTCGTGCTCGCCGTCGACGAGCACCCGGTGCGCGCCGGCTCGATGATCCTGGACCGGCCGTCGGTGATCCTGCTGTCCCGGTACGTCAGGGTGCCGCACGGGCGTGGCGTCCCGGTGTCGCGCCGCGGGGTGCTGCGGCGCGACGGCCACCGGTGCGCGTACTGCCGGCGCAGCGCCGCCACCGTCGACCACGTGCTCCCGCGCAGCCGCGGCGGCCCCGAGACCTGGGAGAACCTCGTCGCCTGCTGCGTGCGCTGCAACAACCTCAAGGGAGACCGCACCCCGGAGGAGATGGGCTGGGTGCTGCAGGCCGTGCCGAGGGCGCCGCTGGGTCACGCGTGGGCGCTGCGCCACGCCGAGCCGCTGCACCCGCTGTGGATGGACTACCTGCCCAGCGCCGCCTGATCGTCGTCCGGGTGGCGGCCCCAGTGATCACGGCGAAGTGCATGATCACCAGGAGGGGGAGGGGTCAGTCGCGCAGGTCGTCGACGCGGTGCGTGACCGCGACGACGTCGGAGGCGTGGTGCCGCAGCTCGTGCACCGCGTCGCACGCGACCTGCCACAGCGCGAGCCGGCCCTGCTGAGGGTGGACGCCGTACCGCTGCCAGAGCCGGTCGGCGTCCGGGTCGGCGGCCACCCGCTCGACCACGTGCACCGCGTCGGCCGCCCGCTCGGCGACGAGCGTGGCGGACTCGTGCGCCGGGACGTCGTCGAAGTGCCGCCGCTGCGCCTCGGCCTGCTCGTCGTAGTACGGCAGGTCCGGTGCGTCCTCCTCGAGGATCCGCCGCATCCGGTCCCGCATCAGACCCACGACGTCGGCCACGTGCGCGGCGTACCCGTTGACCGACCAGGTGGCCGGGTCCGGGCGCTGGTCGCGGGCAGACGCGGGGGTGCGCGCGACGGCCGCCACGAACGCTGCGGCGTCCGCCCGCAGCGCCTCGGCGGCCCCGGCGGGCTCGAGGTCGTACCGCATGCCGCACTGGACGCAGCGGAGCAGCCCGTCGTCGCCGCTGTGCACCTGTCGGGGGTCCACGCCCCCCAGCATGCCGCCTCCGTGGCCGTTCGGCAGAGTGATCGGCATGTCTCTCACGAGTACGCGGCCCGAGCTGGCCGGGACCTTCGGGATGGTCGCCAGCACCCACTGGCTCGCCTCGCAGACGGGGATGTCGCTGCTCGAGCGCGGCGGCAACGCGTTCGACGCCGCGGCCGCCGCCGGCTTCGTCCTGCAGGTCGCCGAGCCGCACCTCAACGGGCCGGGAGGCGACCTGCCCGTCGTCCTGTGGAGCCAGGCCGAGCGGCGGGCGCACGTCGTCTGCGGGCAGGGGCCCTCGCCGCGCGCCGCGACCGTGCAGGCGTTCGCCGACCTGGGGCTGGACGCCGTCCCGGGCACCGGACTGCTCGCGGCCACGGTGCCCGGCGCCTTCGGCGCGTGGGTCCACCTGCTGCAGCGGTGGGGGACGTGGCGGCTGCGCGACGTCCTGGAGCCGGCGATCGGCTACGCCCGGGACGGCGCCCCGGTGCTCCCGCGCGTCTCCGCCACCCTGGGCGCGGTCAGCGAGCTGTTCACCACCGAGTGGACGACGTCCGCGGCGACCTACCTGCCCGGCGGCCGGGCGCCGGCGCCGTGGTCACGGCTGCGGCTGAGCCGGCTGGCCGACACCTACGAGCGGATCGTCGCCGAGGCGGAGTCCGTCTCCGGGGACCGCGACGCCCAGCTCGACGCCGCCCTGGACGCCTGGTACCGCGGCTTCGTCGCCGAGGCGATCGACGCGTTCTGCCGGACGACGTCCTGGCTGGACACCTCCGGACGCCGCCACGGCGGCCTGCTCACCGCCGACGACCTGGCCGCGTGGCGTCCCACGGTCGAGGAGCCGGTGGCCGCGACCTACCGCGGCGTCGAGGTGCTCAAGACCGGCCCCTGGGGCCAGGGCCCGGTGCTGCTGCAGGCGCTGCGCCTGCTCGAGCACGTGGGCCTGCCCGACCACCTGGCGGACGACGACCCGCACTGGGTGCACCTCGTCACCGAGGCGTCCAAGCTGGCCTTCGCCGACCGGGAGGCCTGGTACGCCGACCCCGACCACGTCGACGTCCCGCTCGCCACCCTGCTGTCGGACGAGTACACCGCCGCCCGCGCCGCCCTGGTGGACGCCGGCACGGCCGACACCGACCTGCGCCCGGGCTCGCCGGACGGCCGGGAGCCGGTGCTCCCGCGGCCGCCGGCCGGCCTCGCCGGCACCGGCGGCGCGTCGGTGGGGGAGCCGACCGTCCGCCGCGACGGCGCGACCAGCGGCGACACGTGCCACGTCGACGTCGTCGACCGGTGGGGGAACCTGGTGTCGGCCACGCCGAGCGGCGCCTGGCTGCAGTCGTCGCCGGTGGTGCCGCAGCTCGGCTTCCCGCTCGGCACCCGCGCCCAGATGTTCTGGCTCACCGAGGGCCTGCCGACCACGCTGCGCCCGGGGGTACGACCGCGCACCACGCTGTCGCCGTCGCTGGCGCTGCGGGACGGCGAGCCGTGGATCGCGTTCGGCACCCCCGGGGGCGACCAGCAGGACCAGTGGAGCCTCGTGCTGTTCCTGCGGATGGTGCACGGCGCCGAGCGCAGCCGGGCCCGCGGCGAGGAGGTGTGGACGGGTCTGCAGGCGGCCATCGACGCGCCGATGTTCCACCACGACCACATGCCGGCGTCCTTCTACCCGCGGCAGGCGTTCCCGGCGCGGCTGACCCTCGAGGGCCGCTTCCCGCAGGCGGTCAGCGACGAGCTCGCCCGGCGGGGTCACGCCGTCCGGGTGGTGGACGGCTGGTCGCTCGGCCGGTTGTCGGCGGTGGCCCGCGACTCCGGGTGGCTGCGCGCCGCCGCCGACCCCCGCAGCGCGCAGGGGCTCGCGGTGGGTCGCTGACGCCGGGGCGTGGTCCCTTTACCTGTCCTTGGCGAAGCACGACACTGGCGGCATGGCAGACAGGGACGTCGTGCTCGTCGGTGTGGATGCCTCCCCGGCCGGCAACAACGCGCTGGACTGGGCCGTCGACGAGGCGGTCCGGCGCGGGTGGTCGCTGCACCTGGTGTGCGCCTACACGATCCCGGTGACCGCCGGGATCGCCGGCGAGATCACCACGCCGCTCGTGGACGACGAGGCCGTGCGGGCCGTCGCCGAGGCCACGTGCGCCGAGGCCGCCGAGCGCGTGCGCCGACGGCCGGGAGCGCCGACCGTGACCACCGAGGTCGTCTACGGGGACGCCGCCGGGGTGCTCGTCGACGCCTCCGAGCACGCCGGGCTCGCGGTGATCGGCAAGCGCGGGCGCGGCGGGTTCGCGAGCCGGCTGCTCGGCGGGGTGGGCGCGGCGCTGCCCGCGCACGCGGCCTGCCCGACCGTCGTCGTCCCGCTGCCGCACGACGAGGCCGAGCGGGCCCGGCAGGAGTCCCGCACCGGGGTCGTCGTCGGCGTCGACGGCTCGCCGGAGGGGGCGCACGCCGCGGACGTCGCGGCCACCTTCGCGGTCGAGCGCGGCTGGCCGCTGACCCTGCTGTGCGCGGTGCCGCTCGCCGTCCCGACGCTGGCGTGGCTGCCGACCGCGCTGGACCCGGACCCGCTGGTCGCGGAGGTCCGCGAGGAGCTGGACCGGGCCGCCGAGACCGTGCGGGCGGCGCACCCGGGGCTGGAGGTGTCGACGCGGCTGGTGCACGACTCGCCCGCGCGGGCCCTCACCGACGCCAGTGGCGACGCGGGGCTGCTGGCCGTCGGCGCCCGCGGGCACGGCGGCTTCGCGGGGCTGCTGCTCGGCTCGGTCAGCCAGGCGGTGCTGCGGCACGCGCACTGTCCGGTGCTGGTGGTGCCGAAGCCGGCCGGCTGACCGCCGTGCGGTTGCGGCGGAGGCCGCGGCGGGATAGGCCGGTGCCATGAGCGAAC
>JBMOMI010000325.1:0-4412 GCA_049325235.1 Actinomycetota bacterium
GGGCGGCAGCCCCAGCCGCGCGCCGGCGTACGAGCCGGCCGGGGCCGAGGCGTCGAGCACCGCTCCCGGGCCCTGCAGCCAGGAACCCCACATCCGTCGGTCCACCCCGGCAGGCTAGCGTGGCCCCGTCCCGCCCGCACCGTGCCATCGGCAGGGCCGACCGCCACGTAACACGGCGGCCGGCAGGGCCGACCGCCACGTAACACGGCGGAAACAACCGGGACACGGCAGGGAAACCGCCCCGGCCTAGCGTCGCCGGCGGCGGGCACACGGGCCCGGCCTCTAGGGAGGATGGATGTTCCAGAACGCCGACGGGGTACTGTCCTACATCCGCGACGAGGACGTGAGGTTCGTCGACGTCAGGTTCTGTGACCTGCCCGGCGTCATGCAGCACTTCACCGTTCCCGTGGAGTCGTTCGACGAGGCGGCCTTCACCGAGGGGCTGATGTTCGACGGCTCCTCGATCCGGGGGTTCCAGGCGATCCACGAGTCGGACATGAAGCTGATGCCGGACCCGGCGACGGCGTACGTCGACCCGTTCCGCGCCGAGAAGACCCTGGCGCTGAACTTCTCGATCGTCGACCCGTTCACCGACGAGCCGTACAGCCGTGACCCGCGCAACGTCGCCGCGAAGGCGGAGGCCTACCTCGCCGGGTCGGGCATCGCCGACACCGCGTACTTCGGCCCGGAGGCGGAGTTCTACGTCTTCGACGACGTCCGCTTCGAGACCAAGCAGAACGCCGGCTACTACTTCATCGACTCCATCGAGGGCGCCTGGAACACTGGCGCGGAGGAGGCCGGGGGCAACCGGGGCTACAAGCCGCGCTACAAGGGCGGGTACTTCCCCGTCTCCCCCGTCGACCACTTCGCCGACCTGCGCGACGCCATGGTGCGGGCGCTCATCACCGCGGGGCTGCAGGTGGAGCGGGCTCACCACGAGGTCGGCACCGCCGGCCAGGCCGAGATCAACTATCGGTTCGACACGCTGCTGCACGCCGGCGACGCCCTGATGCTCTTCAAGTACATCGTGAAGAACGTCGCCTGGCAGCGCGGGCACTCGGCGACGTTCATGCCCAAGCCGCTGTTCGGCGACAACGGGTCGGGGATGCACACCCACCAGAGCCTGTGGCGCGACGGCCAGCCGCTGTTCTACGACGAGCTGGGGTACGGCGGGCTGTCCGACCAGGCGCGCTGGTACATCGGCGGGCTGCTGCGGCACTCCTCGTCCCTGCTGGCCTTCACCAACCCCACGGTGAACTCCTACCACCGGCTGGTCCCCGGCTTCGAGGCTCCGGTGAACCTCGTGTACTCGCAGCGGAACCGGTCCGCGGCGGTGCGGATCCCGGTGACCGGCACCAGCCCGAAGGCCAAGCGGATCGAGTTCCGGGTGCCCGACCCGTCCTGCAACCCCTACCTGGCGTTCGCGGCGATGCTCATGGCCGGCTTGGACGGCATCCGCAACAAGGTCGAGCCGCCGGAGCCCATCGACAAGGACCTCTACGAGCTACCGCCGGACGAGCACGCCGCGGTGGCGCAGGTGCCCGGCTCCCTGCCCGAGGTGCTCGACGCGCTGGAGGAGGACCACGAGTACCTGCTCGAGGGCGGGGTGTTCACCCCGGACCTCATCGAGACCTGGGTCGACTGGAAGCGCGCCAACGAGGTCGACCCGATCCGGCTGCGCCCCCACCCCCACGAGTTCGAGCTCTACTACGACATCTAGCCGGCGGGGCCGACGGCTCCGCTGAGCAGCCGCCGTTTTTTTCGTTCGTCCGCGACCCCAGCGCACAATCAAGGCCGTCAGCGAGCACCTCGGCCACGCCGACCCCCGGCTCCACGCTGCGGACCTCCCTCCCTGCTTTACAGATTACGTCCGCTATGGGACATTACCTGTTGTGCCAGGTGGAGACTTCCTCACCATCGAGGAGACGGCGCGCACCCTCGGGGTGTCGACTCGTCACGCCCGCCGCCTGGCCGACTCCGGAGTGGTCAGCAAAATCGCGCGCGGACTGGTCGACCGCGGCTCTGTCGAGCGCTACCTCCAGTCACAGCGTCAAGGCCGAACTCGCGCGTGGGCGGAGCACACCGCGTGGGGAGCCGTGGCGATCCTCGCCGGTCGTGACGCCGACTGGCTGGGAGCGACCCAAGCCGCCCGGCTGCGCCAGACCCTGCGAGAGCTCACCGACGTCGACGAACTGCTGACCCGGATGCGTGATCGTGCACGGGTCCGTTCCTTCGAGGCCCACCGCGCCGCGCTCCCCCGGCTGCGCAAACTCCTCGCGACCAGCAACCTGGGACGTCTCGGCATCGCCGACACGGTCGACGGCCGCCTCGACGGCTACCTCGCCGCCAGCGACCTGGACAACGTCGTGCGCGCGCTCGGGCTCCGGGCCGACGCGGGCGGCGCGGTCACGCTGCGGATGACCGGCTTCGACTCCGACCGGGTACGTGAGCTGGTCGACACGTCCGCGCTCGCCGCGCTGGATGCGGCCACGAGCAGCGACCCCCGCCTGCGGGGCGTCGGGAAACGCGTGTTGGGCGAGCTGCTAGAGGCGTTCCAGTGAGCCAGGATCGCCCGACCATCGATGTGGCCTCGCCTCCCGGTGGCTGGCCGGCGCCGTGGCCCAGCGCCGTGGCCCAGCGCCGCGGAGCTGACCGATGCGCTCCCGGCCGGGAGCTGGACGCTCGTCGGCGGGCTGATGACCCAGCTCCACACCATCCACCACGGGATGGGTATCGTGCGCCCGACCAACGACGTCGACATCGGGCTGCACATCGAGACCATGCGCGGGGTTCCTAACGCGGTCGCCACCGCGCTGGAGTCACTTGGCTACCGGTTCCAGCCGAGCATCGACGCACGCAACAACACGGCGCACCGCTTCGTGCGCGGCACCACCTGCGTCGACCTCGTCGCCGGCGCAGCCGAAGAACAGGTCGACGTCCTAATCGCCGACCACCCTGCACCACGGGTCATCGAGAAGCTCCGCGGCCACGAGATGATCCGCATCGAAGGCGGCACACAAGCGCTACGCCGCACCGTCAACGCCCGGCTGGAGATCGCCTCCAGCACGACCGCGACGATCTCGGTGCCGCGTCCGTTCGGTGCGCTGATCCTGAAGGCCGCCGCCTACACCTCCGACTCCCGCGACCGCGAGACATCCTCAGCAGCACCGACGAGGAGTCGGTCACCCGAGGCCCCCACCGCGCCCCCAGAGTGAGCGCAAGCGACCGTCGAGCAACGCCGCCGGCCGGGCGCTGCACGAGGTGCGGGGGAGCCTGGCCGCCGTCCGCAACGCCACGCAGAGCCTGGCCATGCCCACGGCGCTGGAGGGTACGGCGCGACGGTCGCTGCAGGCGGCGGTGCACCACGAGCTCGACCGCCTGCTCGAGCTCACCGCGTCCCTGGAGCAGCACGAGGGGGACACCCCGACCCCGCCGGCTTCCCGGCGGGCGGCCTGCCGGGGAAGCCCCGATGACGGGGCGACCGGTGCTGGTCGTCGACGACCACAACCTGTTCGCCGAGACGCTGCTGGTGGCGCTACGGGCGGCCGACGTGCTCAGCAAGTCAGCATCGCTCGACGAGGTGGTCACGGTGACCCGGCGGGCCGCCGCGGGGCAGCCGGTCGCCCCTGCGCCGGCTCACCGCCCGCGAGGCGCAGGTGCTGCGCCACCTCGTCGACGGGGAACCAGCTAGTGCGATCGCCGAGCGAGCCGGGGTGAGCGAGGCCACCGTCCGCAGCCAGATCCGGGCCGTGCTCACCAAGCTGGGTGTCCGCAGCCAACTGGCCGCCGCCGCGTTCGCCGTACGGGCGGGCTGGGCCCGGCCGGACACCCGGGCCGGCCCGGCCAGGCCTCAGGGGACCGGCCCGGCCAGTCCTCAGGGGACCGGGCTGGACACCGGTTCGGCGTAGTGGCGCCGAACGGCGCGCCGCAGCGCCGCGCTGGGCCAGGCGACCCGCAAGGGGGCGAGCAGCACCAGCCCGGCCAGCCCGGCCACCGCCGCGGCCCGGGCGGGTGAGAGCAGGTCGGCCACCCAGCCGGCCAGCACAAAGGCCAGCGCGCTGGCCACGCTGAAACCGGCGGCGGCCAGCCCGTTGACCCGTCCCCGGAATGCGGGTGGGGTGACCAGGTTGACGGTGGCGATGACGGTCACCATGAAGCCCTGGCTGGCGCCGCTGGCGAACCACAACACCAGGGCCACCCCGACCGGCGGCTCCACCCAGCTGGCCACCAGCGGCAGGCAGGCCCCGGCGGCCAGCGGCACGGCCGACCGCAGCTGGCGGTCGTGCGGCCAGCGGCTCACCACCCAGGCGCCCAGGGCGGCACCGGCCGGTACGGCGGCCATCAGCAGGCCGCCCCACCCCGAGGACCGACCTTCCGCCCGGGCGTAAGCGAGTGCGACGGCCTCGGGGGCG
>JBMOMI010000326.1:0-4410 GCA_049325235.1 Actinomycetota bacterium
CAGCAGGGAGCCGCCGCCGGAGACGACGACGCGCTCGACGGGAGAGGTCGGGTTGGAGGCGCGGTAGTAGTCGAGCGACCCCCGCACCTCGTCGACGAACGTGGACGCCGTGGTCTCGACCGCACGGGCGGCGTTCGCCAGGTCGCCGGGAGCGCCGAGCAGGCCGAGCTCCTGCTTGAGGCCCTCGGCCTCGACCTGCGGCACGCCCAGGCGTTCCGCGACGGCGTCGGTGATGTCCTGACCGCCCATCAGCAGGATGCGCACGAAGCGGGGGACGCCGGCCGAGTGGACGACGATGTTGGTGACGCGGGCGCCGATGTCGACGAGCGCCTCGGTTTGGACGTCGGGGTCGGTGCGCTTGCCGATGGACCGAAGGACAGCGAACGACGTGAGGTCGACCATCGAGACCTTGAGACCGGCCTTTTCGGCGCACTGCACGTTGGCGAGCACGGTCTCGCGCGAGGCGGCGACGAGCAGCCCGCGCTGCGTGCGGTTGCCGTTCGCGTCGGTGACGACCTCGAGCGGGTGGAAGTCGAGGACGGCGGCCTCGACCGGCATCGGGAGGAAGTCCTGCACCTGGAAGGGCAAGGCCTTCTTCAGGTCGGAGGCCGGCATCCACGGGACGTCGACCTGCCGCACGATCACCCGCTGGTTGGCGACCCCGAGCACGACGTTCTTGTGGCTGAACCGGGTGGCGGACCACAGCTGCTTGATGGCGGCCGCGACAGCGGCGCCGTCGACGACCTCGCCGTCCCGCACGGCGCCCTCGTGCACGGCCACCTGGCCGAACTTCTCGAGGGTGACCCCGTGCTTGCCGAACGAGAGCTCGGCGGCGCGGACGCCGGAGGTCCCGATGTCGAGACCGATGGCGTTTCGTCCTGCCACGTCGTGTCCCCTTCCGTCTGCCCTTCTGGGCCGTCCAGGCAGGGCATCGGGACGTGGGGTGGGGTGCTTGAGTCTTCGTGTGTGTGGTGCTGGCAATGCGGTGGGGCTTCCCCCGTTCGGCCTACTCGAAGACGGCAGCCAGGTCGAGCCGGACGGCGAACGGCTCGGTCACGTCGATGGCGTCGGGTGGGCTGGCGCTCACGACCTCGACGTACCGGCCGCGCTCGAGCCGCAGGACGGTAGCGCGCGGCTGGGGGCTCAGGTCGACGATCCAGTAGTGCTCGATCCCCCAGGACGCGAGGATCTCGGGCTTGTCGTTGTGGTCGCGGCGCCACGATGAGGACGAGACGACCTCCACGGCGAGGACGACGTCCTCCGGGAGGAGGTTCGCCGGGCGGGCCCCGGCGAGTGGCCACGTCGTGACAACGATGTCCGGGACGAGAGCCTGGTGTGCGCCGCGGTCGGAGGGGGCGACCCCGGCGCCCGTGTGGTCCAGGGGCAGCCCGTGGGGCAGGGCGGGGCGCATCTGCTCCATCAGCCGGTTGACGACGCGCTGGTGGCGAGGCACGGGTGGCGGCGACACGATCATGCTCCCGTCGATCAGCTCGTAGCGCAGCCCGTCGTCGGGACGCGCGAGCCAGTCCTCGACCGTGAAGCCGTCATCACCCTGCATGGGATCGAGCATGGCATCGTCGGCGAGCTGTCAGGCACCACCGAGGTGTTCGGCGCTACAACCCGAGGATGCCCAGGTACCAACCGGCGACGGCTTCGCCGAAGAAGATGCCACCGTAGGCGCCGAGCAGCATGAACGGGCCGAACGGGATCTTGCTTTTGCGGCCGGCCTTGCGCACCGCCATGAGCAGGGCCCCGAGGACGCCGCCGAGCAGGAAGGCGAGGAAGGCGCCGACGATGAGCTCGGCCCAGCCGAGCCAGGCCAGGTACATGCCGAGGACGCCGGCGAGCTTGACGTCCCCGAAGCCCATCCCGCCCGGGTAGACGAGGGCCAGGGCGAAGTAGAGGACGTAGAGCGAGACCATGCCGATGCCGGCCCGCAGGATCTGGCCGTAGTCCTGGTTCGCGATGCTCGCCGCGGCGAGGAGTGCCCCGCTGACGAGGTAGCTCGGCAGCACGATCTTGTCGGGGAGCCGGTGCACGTCGATGTCGATGAGCGCCAGGGCGATCGAGATGGCAGCGAGGTAGAGGAACGCCGGCAGCTCCCACGCGAGGCCGATGTAGGCCGCGGTCACCGCGAACAGCGCCGCGGTACCCGCCTCGACGGACGGGTACCGGGCGCTGATCGGCGAGCCGCAATCGCGGCACCTGCGGCTGAGCACGACCCAGCTGAGCACCGGGATGTTGTCGCGTGGGCGGACCGGACTACCGCACGCCGGGCACGCGCTCGGCGGCCGGACCACCGACTCGTCCCTCGGGACGCGCCAGACGACGACGTTGAGGAACGAGCCGATGACTAGGCCGAGGACAATGCTGAAGGCGATGAGCAAAGGCATGGTGAACGGTAAGGGATCAGGCGCCCGGTACGAGGCAGCCGTTCCTCAGCGGATCTCCCTCTTGTGCACGATGTCGATCTTGTAGCTCAGCAGCGGCAGCGAAGTGGGGTCGATTCCCCAGACGGGCACCTCGCGGTACTGCATAGCGAACTGATTGTTGATCGTGACATCGCCGCCGCCGATGACCTGACCGAGGTGGTCAGCGTTGTTGCTGAACGAGATGTCACATGGGCTGTAGACCAGCATGTTGACCTCGGTCGCGAAGTTGAACTGGTTGTCGGTCGTGATGCCGCAGGGTGATGCGGTCGTGTCCGCTGGCACGATCCAGTGAAGGATGCGCGGAGAGCCGTTGTTGGAAACGAAGCTCACCTGCTGAGAGGAGGAGAAGCCTCCGTCGGCGAATATCGCAAGGTCCCCGTACAGGGCGATGTTCTTGTCATTCGCGAATGACACCCGGCAGTCGGTGAGGACCAGGGTCTTGCCCGAGTACTTCGCATAGGTGTTCTTGATCGCGTTCTTGACCGTGGCGCAATTGGAGTGCGGGACGATCGAGTAGCCGACGTCCACCCACTTCTGCAGCGTCGCCGCGTCGCTGTTGAGGATGGGGAACGGCAGCTGCGGCGGAGCGGCGACCGTGGTGCCCGAGACGCACTTGCCGGCGGACGCGGCGCAGCCGCCCCAATTGATGGATCCCCCGGCCAGAACAGTTCCGTTGATCTTGAAGTTACCAGGAAGATTGACGTCATTGGCGGCCGTCAGCACGCGACCTCCAACCGTCCCGTTTGCCCCAGCCGAGTTGGAGACACCCGTCTTCGCCCAGAGGTCACCCGCCACGGTGCAGCTTCCTTGCACTGTGATCGTCCCCTGAGAGTAGACGGAACCGGCAAAGTTCTGATTGTTGGCGCAGGTGAAGCTCTCGTTCGAGTAGACGTCTGCATCGGGGCCGCTGCTGCCCGTGAGGGTTGTCTGGTTGGTGAAGGTGAGCCCACCGTCAGCGAAGATCGCCTTGTTGAGGGAGTCTCCGTAGACAGGCGTGACGTTCACGAGTGCCTCGATCTTCCGGAGGTTCGTTGTGCCGCCGGGAAGCTGGTTCGTCTCGCCGTCGCCCACGATCCGCGCTTGTGCCGGATAGGACGTTGAGCTTGTGACGAGTACACCCCCGGTGCATGGCATTGGGCTTCCGTCCGCGGCGAAGTACTCGATGCTGGAGACGCTAGTGACTGTGTCCGGTGTGGTGCCCGCGTTGACGGGCGTCCCACCAGCAGGCCACTGGCAGGGAAGGTTGAGCCCGCTGCTCTGGATTGTCGCGTAGCTAGCGTCCACAGCTGCCTCGGCAGCATTGACGGCAGCCGTCCGCTGGCGGTCGCGGCCCGACTGGTTGCCCGTCGTGATGGCGACACCGATCACCGTGGCGACGAGGGCCATCGCCACTCCCATCACCATGATCGCCACCACCAGCGTGATGCCGTCGTCGCCGTCGTGGCGCTTCCAGCGCATGGACATCGGGATTCCTCTCAGGCTGGCGGTGCGGGGGTGCAGGTGCTGGGGTCGTAGCCGTACGCGGTGTTGCGCCCAGACAGCGAACTGCTGACGTCGATAGGCTCTCCCCCGGCCGTCGGAGACTTGACGAGCAGCTCGATGTCCACCAACCGCGTTCCGAACGAGGAGCCGGCCGGGACCTGGAAGGGCGGGGTCGTCGACGTGTTCACGACGTCCCGGGCTACCACCGACCACCCGCTCACCAGACCGTCGGTGGTCCAGGTCGGTGACCAGGAGCGAGTGCGCAGTTCCTTGGTTGTCGTGTCGACCTCCCACTCCACGCACCGCTGAACGCCGTTCGCCTGCGTATAGACCTGAAGCTGCAGGCCAAGTGGTGTCAGCACGTTGCCCGACCGCACCTGCCGGTCGATCTGCTGGAGGGCCAGCCGAGCCTCACCCACGGCCTCGGCCCGTGAAGTGGTGTCCCTGGTCTGCTTCTGAACGGTGATGAGCACCGAGTAGGTCATCGCGATAACGG
>JBMOMI010000327.1:0-4406 GCA_049325235.1 Actinomycetota bacterium
GCGGTGGCTGCTCGTCGCGGCGGGCGTGTCGGCGGTGCCGGCCGTCGGTGGCACCGTGGTGCTCTTCGCGGTCGACGGCTGGCCCAGCGGCCAGGGGCGGGACGTCGCCGCGCTGCTGGCCGTCGTCCTCCTCACCACCCCGCTGCAGGCGGCAGGGGAGGAGTACCTGTTCCGGGGGTGGCTCACGCAGGCGATCGGGTCGCTGTTCCGGCGCGCGGTCACCGGTGCCGCCGTGGCCGCCCTGGTGAGCGCGACGCTGTTCGCCCTCGCGCACGGCAGCCAGGACGCGTGGCTGTTCGCCGACCGGTTCGCCTTCGGGCTGCTCGCCAGCTACCTCGTGTGGCGGACCGGGGGGCTCGAGGCCGCCGTGGCCGCCCACGCGGTGAACAACGTCGTCGTGTTCGTCCCGACCATCCTCACCGGCGGCATCAGCGACGCGCTGACCGTCACGCAGGCGCCTCCGTCGCTGGTCGCCCTGGACGTCGTCGTCATGGTCCTCGTCGCGGTGGCCGTGTCGCTGGCGGCGCGGTGGCGCCGCGTGCAGCGCCTGTTCGTGCCGCCCGACGTGCGCGTTTTGGTGCCGCAGCGAGGCCTCGGGTAGAGTCGTCCGCCGGTAGGACGCCGGGGCCAGGCTCCGGGGAAATACCCCTTGGGGTATGGTGTAATTGGCAGCACGACTGATTCTGGTTCAGTTAGTCTAGGTTCGAGTCCTGGTACCCCAGCGCGATTGGGACTCCGGCCGGTCCACCGGCTAGAGTTCGACTCGCTCCGGCCCCGTTGTGTAGCGGCCTAGCACGCCGCCCTCTCAAGGCGGTAGCGCGGGTTCGAATCCCGTCGGGGCTACAGCCAGACGCCCGGTGCACCTCGCGGTGCACCGGGCGTCGTCGCGTTCGCCGCCTGTCGGTCGTGCTGGACGTCAGGCGCCACCGGCGCGCCGCAGTACCTCGGTGAGGCGGTTCGCCGCCGCGACGACGGCCGGCGCATGGAGGCGGCCCGGCTGCCGGGTGAGGCGCTGGATCGGGCCTGAGATCGAGACGGCGGCCACGACCCGGCCCGACGGACCGCGGACCGGTGCGGACACCGACGCCACTCCCGGCTCCCGCTCGCCGACGCTCTGTGCCCATCCGCGCCGGCGGACGCCGGACAGCATGGTGGCGGTGAACTTCGCCTCGCGCAGCCCGCGGTGCAGGCGGTCCGGCTCCTCCCACGCGAGCAGCACCTGAGCCGCGGAGCCGGCGCCCATGGTCAGTGTGGAGCCGACCGGGATGGAGTCGCGCAGACCGGACGGCCGCTCGGCCGCGGCGACGCAGATCCGCGCGTCCCCCTGCCGCCGGTAGAGCTGCGCGCTCTCGCCGGTGTGGTCGCGCAGCGCGAGCAGGACCGGCCCGGCCGCGGCGAGCAGCCGGTCCTCCCCGGCGGCCGCGGCCAGCTCGGACAGCCGTGGCCCGAGGACGAACCGGCCCTGCATGTCGCGGGCCACGAGCCGGTGGTGCTCCAGGGCGACCGCGAGGCGGTGTGCGGTGGGTCGCGCCAGCTTGGTCGCGCCGACCAGCTGCGCGAGCGTGGCGGGACCGGCCTCGAGCGCCGCGAGGACGACGGCGGCCTTGTCCAGCACGCCGACTCCGCTAGTCTTGTCCATAGAACGATATTGGCGTCTCGTTCTCTGAGACGCAAGGATCGCGCCGCAACTGCTCCAACCCGACGACCGCCGAGGGGATGCCATGGGCCGCACGCTGGCCGAGAAGGTGTGGGACGCGCACGTGGTGCGGCGGGGTGCCGCCGGCGAGCCGGACCTGCTCTACATCGACCTCCACCTGGTGCACGAGGTCACGAGCCCTCAGGCCTTCGACGGGCTGCGGCTGTCAGGGCGGCGGGTGCGCCGTCCCGACCTCACCATCGCCACCGAGGACCACAACGTCCCGACCATCGGCATCGACGCGCCGATCGCCGACGTCACCAGCCGCACCCAGGTCGAGACGCTGCGCCGCAACTGCGAGGAGTTCGGCGTCCGGCTGCACGCCCTGGGGGACGCCGAGCAGGGGATCGTCCACGTCGTCGGCCCGCAGCTGGGACTCACCCAGCCGGGCACCACCGTGGTGTGCGGGGACTCCCACACCTCGACCCACGGGGCCTTCGGCGCCCTCGCCTTCGGCATCGGCACCTCCGAGGTCGAGCACGTGCTCGCCACGCAGACGCTCCCGCTGGCGCCGTTCCGGACGATGGCCGTCACCATCACCGGCGAGCTCGCCGAGGGCGTGACGGCCAAGGACGTCATCCTCGCCGTCATCGCCAAGATCGGGACCGGAGGCGGCCAGGGCCACGTCATCGAGTACCGGGGTGAGGCCGTCCGCCGGCTCTCCATGGAGGCCCGGATGACGATGTGCAACATGTCGATCGAAGCGGGCGCTCGCGCGGGGATGATCGCGCCGGACGAGACGACGTTCGCCTACCTGCAGGGCCGCCCGCACGCGCCGCAGGGCGCGGACTGGGACGCCGCCGTCGACTACTGGCGCACGCTCGTCACCGACGACGACGCCGTCTTCGACACCGAGGTCGTCCTGGACGCCGCCGACATCACGCCGTTCGTCACGTGGGGGACGAACCCGGGCCAGGGCGTCCCGCTGGCGTCGTCCGTGCCGTCGCCGGACGACTTCACCGACCCCGACGAGCGCGCGGCCGCCCAACGCGCCCTCGAGTACATGGGTCTGGCGCCCGGGACTCCGCTGCGGGACGTCGCCGTCGACACGGTCTTCATCGGCTCCTGCACCAACGGCCGGATCGAGGACCTGCGTGCCGCCGCCGAGGTGATGCGTGGGCGACGGGTGGCCGAGGGCGTACGGGTCCTGGTCGTCCCGGGGTCCGCGCGGGTGCGCCTGCAGGCAGAGGCCGAGGGCCTCGACCGCGTCTTCACCGACTTCGGTGCCGAGTGGCGGCACGCCGGGTGCTCGATGTGCCTGGGGATGAACCCCGACCAGCTGGCGCCCGGGGAACGCTGCGCCTCCACGTCCAACCGCAACTTCGAGGGACGGCAGGGCAAGGGCGGGCGGACCCACCTGGTCAGCCCGGCGGTGGCCGCCGCCACCGCGGTGCGCGGCACCCTCAGCACACCGTCCGACCTGTCCCGTGCCCGCGAGACCGTCGACGCCTGAGGAGGAACGACATGGAACCGGTCACCGTCCACACCGGCGTCGGCATCCCGCTGCGGCGCAGCAACGTCGACACCGACCAGATCATCCCGGCGGTCTACCTCAAGCGGGTCACCCGTACCGGCTTCGAGGACGGGCTGTTCGCCGCCTGGCGCTCGGACCCCGGGTTCGTCCTCAACCAGCCGGCGTTCTCGTCCGGCTCGGTGCTCGTGGCCGGACCCGACTTCGGCACCGGGTCCTCCCGGGAGCACGCCGTCTGGGCGCTGAAGGACTACGGCATCCGGGCGGTGCTGTCGTCCCGGTTCGGTGACATCTTCCGTGGCAACGCGGGGAAGCAGGGCCTGGTCGCCGGCCAGCTGGCCCAGTCGGACATCGAGCTCATCTGGAAGGTCCTGGAGAACCGCCCGGGCACCGAGGTGACGGTCGACCTGGCGGCCCGCGTGGTGCGCTGCGACGACATCACGGCGCCGATGCACGTCGACGACTACACGCGCTGGCGCCTCATGGAGGGCCTCGACGACATCGCGCTGACCCTGCGGCACGCCGACGACATCGAGAAATTCGAGAGCGCCCGTCCCTCCTGGCTGCCGACCACCCTGCCGGTGCGCTAACGGCGGCACTCAGGCGCGTGCCGGTGCGACGTCGAGTCGCTAGGTTCCCTGTGTCGCAACGTGTTTGGCTCCGCGAGCCTCGTGGCGGAGGCTGCTGCCGGTAGCTGCTCCAGCCCCTCCGAGGGCCTCCGAACGGGTGTGGTGCGGCTCGTCGAGCCGTTGCGACACAACAGGTTCACCCCTCGATGTGGTGGCGTAGATCAACGGTTGGTCGTACCGTCCTGCTCGGAGCTGGGCGACCGCCCGGCCGCGTTCATCGGAGGGAAGCAGTGAACAAGGGACAGCTGGTCGAAGCCCTCGAGGCGCGACTGGGCAGCAGGAAGGCCGCGGTCGAGGCCGTGGACGCCGTCATCGACACCATCGTCCGGACCGTCGCCAAGGGCGAGCGCGTGGCCATCAGCGGCTTCGGCACGTTCGAGAAGGCGGCCCGCGCCGCACGCACCGGGCGCAACCCGCGCACCGGCGAGACGGTCAAGATCAAGAAGACCTCGGTCCCGCGGTTCAAGGCGGGAACGGCGTTCAAGGGCTTCGTCGCCAAGCCGAGCTCGCTGCCCAAGGCGGCCAAGACCGCGACCCGCGCGACCGCGGCCGCCACCACCCGCGGCGCCACCGCGGTCACCGGTGCCGCCGCGCGGCCGGCCAAGAAGTC
>JBMOMI010000328.1:0-4394 GCA_049325235.1 Actinomycetota bacterium
ACGGACGACGGCGCCGTCCGGCTCGTAGAGGTACGCCCCGACGCCGCCGACGTCCGGGACGGGCAGCCCGACGTCGTCCACGGTGGCCGCCTCGCCGCCGCGCAGCAGCAGGGCGCTGCGCCGCACGCCATGCCGGGCGAGCGGGCCGAACCACACCCCGGCCTCGACGACGTCCCCGTCGACCGAGACCCACTGCGTCTCGGTGCCCGGCGGCAGCATCGCGTGCGGGATGCCCGGCGCCACCTTGGCCCCGGTCGCGGGCAGGTGCTCGGCCACCGACAGCACGACGTCCCAGGAGGGGCTGGCCTTCCACGGGTCGAGCACACGCCGGCCGGACGACGTCCGCCGCGCCGGGTCGAGGTACGCGCCCCGGACGCCGGACAGGTCGGTGGCCGTGGCGTCCTCGCAGCGCACCTCGGCCTCGGGCCAGTGCCGCAGGTTCACCGTCGCCACCGCTGCGGTCAGCTCGTCGCGCTCGACGGCGAGCACGCCGAGGTCGAGGCCGGCCATCGCCATCGCGTCGCCGCCGATGCCGCACCCGAGGTCGGCCACCCGGTCCACCCCGGCCGCGGCGTAGCGCTGGGCGTGACGCGCCGCGACGTCCAGCCTGGTCGCCTGCTCCAGGCCCTCGGGCGTGAAGAGCATCCCGTCGGCGAACGGGCCGAACTTCGCCTGGGCTCGGGCCCGCAGCCGCGACTGGGTGAGCGCCGCCGCGACCAGCGCCGGGTCGACGCCCTCGGCCTTGAGCCGCTCGGCCAGCTGCAGCGCGGCGTCCTCCCGGTAGGGCGGCAGCGCCTCGAGCAGCGCCCAGCCCTGGGGCGTGAGGAGCTGCGACAGGCCGTCGACGTCCATGCGGCGATCCTCGCGCACCCCCCAGGTGTTGGTGCGGGGTGGCCCTGCGACGAACCTATTGCCACAGGGCCACCCTGTACCAACGGCCGATTGGAGCAGGTCCGCCCAGTGAGGCCGTTCAGTGGTGCCGCGCGCACCGGTCCCGGTCTCATCAGTGAACGCTGGTGTGGGCGGCGCAGGTCCAATGTCACGTTGGCACAGGGTGGCCCTGTCCCAGTCCTACTGGCACGGGGCCACCCTGCACCAACCTCGGCGCGTGGGCGCGTCTGGCACTCGGCTTGCGCGAGTGCTAACGCCGGTTCTAGAGTCGCGTTGGCACTCTCGGCATGAGGGTGCCAGCCGCTGCGGCGGCGCCGGCCGGCACCCGCGACGACGGACGGCGATCCCACCGCGGCACACCACACGAGACATCACCCGCGAGAACAAGCGAAGGGGAGGTCCGCAGTGTCGGTCTCCATCAAGCCGCTCGAGGACCGCATCGTCGTCAAGCCGCTCGACGCCGAGCAGACGACGGCCTCCGGCCTGGTCATCCCGGACACCGCCAAGGAGAAGCCGCAGGAAGGCGAGGTCCTCAGCGTCGGCCCCGGCCGCGTCGACGACAACGGCCAGCGCGTGCCGGTCGACGTCAAGGTCGGTGACAAGGTCATCTACAGCAAGTACGGCGGCACCGAGGTCAAGTACGGCGGTGAGGAGCTGCTCATCCTCTCCGCCCGCGACGTCCTCGCCGTCGTCGAGAAGTAGGACCAGCCACATCCACCAGACGACGCACCGCCCCGGCGGGCCGGCTCCTGCCGGACGCCGGGGCGGTGGCGTGAGAGGACGGAAGAAGCACTATGGCCAAGACCCTGGAGTTCGACGACGCCGCGCGGCGCGCCCTTGAGCGGGGCGTCGACGCCCTGGCCAACGCCGTCAAGGTGACGCTCGGCCCGCGCGGCCGCAACGTCGTCATCGACAAGAAGTGGGGCGCCCCGACCATCACCAACGACGGCGTCACGATCGCCCGCGAGGTGGAGCTCGAGGACCCGTACGAGAACCTCGGTGCGCAGCTCGCCAAGGAGGTCGCCACCAAGACCAACGACGTCGCGGGCGACGGCACCACAACCGCGACCGTGCTGGCCCAGGCGATGGTGCACGAAGGCCTGCGCAACGTCGCCGCCGGCGCCGCCCCCGCGGCCCTCAAGCGGGGCGTCGACGCCGCGGTCGAGGCGCTGTCCGCCCGGCTGCTGGAGAACGCGCGCGACGTCGAGGGCAAGGACGACATCGCCCACGTCGCCACCATCTCCGCCCAGGACCCGCTCATCGGCGAGCTCATCGCCGAGGCCTTCGACAAGGTCGGCAAGGACGGCGTGATCACCGTCGAGGAGTCCTCGGGCATGGCGATGGAGCTCGAGTTCACCGAGGGCATGCAGTTCGACAAGGGCTACATCTCGCCCTACTTCGTCACCGACACCGAGCGGATGGAGGCCGTCCTCGAGGACGCCTACGTGCTCGTCCACCAGGGCAAGATCTCGTCGGTGGCCGAGCTGCTGCCGCTCGTGGAGAAGGTGCACCAGACCGGCAAGCCGCTGTTCATCGTGGCCGAGGACGTCGAGGGGGAGGCGCTGTCCACCCTCGTCGTCAACAAGATCCGCGGCACGTTCACGGCCGCCGCGGTCAAGGCCCCCGGGTTCGGCGACCGCCGCAAGGCGATGCTGCAGGACATGGCGGTGCTCACCGGCGGCCAGGTCGTCACCCCGGACGTCGGTCTCAAGCTCGACCAGGTGGGCCTGGAGGTCCTCGGCACCGCGCGCCGGATCGTGGTCACGAAGGACGACACCACGATCATCGAGGGCGCGGGCAAGCACGAGGACGTCGAGGCCCGGGTCGCGCAGATCCGGCGCGAGATCGAGAACACCGACTCCGACTGGGACCGCGAGAAGCTGCAGGAGCGCCTGGCCAAGCTGGCCGGCGGCGTGTGCGTCATCAAGGTCGGCGCTGCGACCGAGGTGGAGCTCAAGGAGAAGAAGCACCGCATCGAGGACGCGGTGTCCGCCACCCGCGCCGCCATCGAGGAGGGCATCGTCGCCGGTGGCGGCACCGCCCTCGTGCACGCGTCGGCCGCGCTGGACGACGTGCAGCTGGACGGCGACGAGGCCACCGGCGTGGCCCTGGTGCGTCGGGCGGTCGTGGAGCCTCTGCGCTGGATCGCCGAGAACGCCGGTGAGCAGGGCTACGTCGTCGTCGAGAAGGTGCGTGAGCTCGGGCTCGGCAAGGGCCTGAACGCGGCCACCGGCGAGTACGGCGACCTGGTCGCCGACGGCGTCATCGACCCGGTCAAGGTGACCCGGTCCGCGCTGCGCAACGCCGCCTCGATCGCGTCGATGGTGCTCACCACCGACACCCTCGTCGTGGAGAAGAAGGAGGAGGAGCCCCCGGCGGCCGGCCACGGCCACGGGCACGGGCACGGCCACTGAGGCCGGTCCGGTTCGCCGGACCTCACCGGACGCCACGGAGCCCGGGTCCCTGCGGACCCGGGCTCCGTCGCGTCGTGACGAGGCTGTCAGCTGGCGGCGGCCAGGGGCACCACCCGCTCGGCGGCGCGCTGCTCGGCGTAGATCCGCTCGCGGTCGTCCTCGGTCAGGCCGCCCCACACGCCGTACGGCTCGCGCACCTTCAGCGCGTGCTCCCGGCACTGCTGGATCACCGGGCAGGTCGCGCAGATCGCCTTCGCCGCCGCGTCGCGGTTACGGCGAGCCGGCCCGCGCTCGCCCTCGGGGTGGAAGAACAGGTTGGTGTCGTGGTCCCGGCACGCGCCCTCGAGCTGCCACTCCCAGACGTCAGCGATCGGTCCGGGGAGCCGCGAGATCTCCGCCATGGCCTTCTCTCCTCGTGTCGTTGCGGTGGTGCGCCGGGGGCTGGGGCGCTGTCGAGGAGGGACGCTAGCAATCGCGCCAGAGATTGTTCAAGTAGTTCGCGCCAGAAATTGTTCAACCGAGCTCCTGCCCATGGTGCGCCGTCAGCGCGCCGACTGGCAACCCCCCGGCCTCGTCCGCAGAATCGACCCCATGCCCTCGAACCGGCTCGAGCACCAGGCCGCCGAGGCGCCACCTGCACCCACGCTGACCGTCGCCGCGGTCGCGCGGCGCCTCGGAGTCGCGCCGGCGACCCTGCGCACCTGGGCACGCCGCTACGGCCTGGGCCCCTCCGCGCACACCGCCGGCTCGCACCGCCGCTACTCGGTCGCCGACGTCACCCGCCTCATGGTGATGCGGCGACTGACGCTCGAGGGCGTCGCCCCCGCGGAGGCCGCCCGGATCGCGGTCGGCACGGCCGTCGACGAGGAGGCCCCGCTCGCGAGCGTGAGCGCGCTGCCGCTGCCCGGAGCCGCGGTGCCGGAGGCGCCCACCGACTTCGGGCGTGCCGGGGGCGGCAACGTCGTGGCCCTCCCGGACGCCGGTCCGGCGGCTCGCGGACTGGCCCGAGCCGCGCTCGCGCTGGACTCCCGCGAGTGCGCGCGCATCCTCCAGGCGGCCGTCGAGGTGGAGGGCGTGCAGGACGCCTGG
>JBMOMI010000329.1:0-4383 GCA_049325235.1 Actinomycetota bacterium
CGAGCGCCTGCTCGCCGCCCACGCCAGGGGCGAGGACACCACCGACCGGTTCGCCGAGTTCATGGACCGCCACGGGCAGTTCTTCCCGGACGAGCCGCGTGACGTCGACGAGCTGATCGACTCCCTCGCCCGCCGGGCCGCTGCGGCCGAGCGGTTCCTGCGGTCGCTGTCGCCCGAGCAGCGGCGCGAGCTCGCCCAGCTGATCTCGGACGCCCTGGCCGACGCGGGGCTCGCCGCCGAGATGGAGGCCCTCCGCGAGCACCTTCGTGACCTTCGCCCGGGCCTGGACTGGACGTCGCGCGAGCGCTTCTCCGGCTCCGAGCCCCTGGGCTACGGCGAGGCCACCGGCGCGGTGGCCGAGCTCGCGGACCTGGACGAGCTGGACGCCCAGCTGGCCCAGGAGCACGCGGGCGCGACGCTGGACGACGTCGACGTCGAGGCGGTGGAACGGCAGCTCGGCGCCGGCGCCGCCGCCGACGCCCGGGCCCTGCAGCAGCTCGAGCGCGAGCTGCGCCGCCAGGGCTGGCTCCAGCGGACCGGCGACGGCCTGGCGCTGACCCCCAAGGCGCTGCGGCGGCTGGGGCAGACGGCGCTGCGGCACGTGTTCGCCCAGCTGCACGCGTCCGGCCGCGGCGACCACGACGACCGCTCGGCCGGCGCCGCCGGGGAACCGACCGGCAGCTGGCGCGCCTGGCACTTCGGCGACGAGCAGCCGCTGGACGCGGTCCGCACCGTCGCCAACGCCGTCCTGCGCACCGCCCGCCACACCGGCGGTGATCATGGGATCCCGCCACCCCGGCTGCGCCTCGACGTCGAGGACTTCGCCGTCGTCGAGACCGAGCACCGTGCCAGCGCAGCGGTGGCCCTGTGCGTGGACCTGTCCTGGTCGATGTACGCCGAGGGCCGGTGGGGGGCGATGAAGCAGACCGCCCTCGCCCTGCAGCACCTCATCGCCACGCGGTTCCGGCAGGACTCCCTGCAGGTGATCGGCTTCGACCGCTGGGCGCGCCGGCTCACCGCGATGGAGCTCGCGGCGGTCGAGCCCGCGTGGGTGCAGGGCACCAACCTCGCCCACGCGCTGGCGCTGGCGCGCCGGCACGTGGTGCGGCACCCGCAGTCGGAGCCGGTCGTGCTCGTCGTCACCGACGGCGAGCCCACCGCCCACCTGGACGACGACGGCGAGGCGTTCTTCGCGTGGCCCACCGTGCCGGAGACGCTGCGGCGCACCCTGGTCGAGGTCGACGCGCTCACCCGCTCGGGCATCGCGGTCAACACGTTCATGCTCGGCGACGATCCCGGGCTCGAGCGGTTCGTCGACGCGCTCGCCCGCCGCAACGGCGGCCGGGTGCTCGCGCCCTCACCGGACCGTCTCGGCGAGTTCGTCGTCGCGGACTACCTGAGGGCCCGCCGGCGCGGCACGCGCACCACCTGAAGGTCCTGCGCCGCGACGACGTGCGGCGCGTGCACGGCGGCCTCGGCGGCGAACGGCGTGACGTCGTCCCCGTACCGCTGCGAGTAGTGCGTCAGCACCAGCAGCCGGGCACCGGCCTCGCGGGCGAGCATCCCGGCCTGCCGGGCGGTGAGATGGCCGTACTCCTCGGCCAGGGCGGCGTCCTCGTGCAGGAACGTCGACTCGCACAGCAGCAGGTCCGCGCCGGACGCCAGCTCGAGAGCGGCCTGGCACCAGCGGGTGTCCATCACGACCGCGACGACCTGCCCCGGCCTCGGCGCGCTGACGTCCTCGACGCGGACCGTCCGGCCACCGACCCGGAGGGTGCCCTCGCGGGCCAGCCGGCCGACGTCCGCGCCGGTCACGCCCGCTGCGGCCAGCCGGTCCGGCAGCATGCGGACGCCGTCGTCCTCGACGAGCCGGTAGCCGGCGGTCGGCACGCGGTGGTCCAGGAAGCGCGCGCTCAGCGTCCATCCCGCCCCGCGGGCGATCGGGCCGTCGCCGGCGACCGGGCAGTGCTCGACCGCGGCGACCGGCACGTGGGCGGTGGACGACAGGAGCGCCTCGACCTGGGGCCGACCGGCGTGCGGGTAGTGCAGCGGCACCGCAGTCGTCACCCCGTCCAGGCCACGCCGCTGGACGACGCCGGGCAGCCCGAGGCAGTGGTCCCCGTGCAGGTGGGTCAGGCAGATCCGCGTCAGCGAGCCCGAGCGGACGCCGGCCAGCAGCATCTGCCGCTGGGTGCCCTCGCCCGGGTCGAACAGGAACGCCTCGGAGTCCCAGCGCAGCACGTACGCGTTGTGGTTCCGCGACCGGGTGGGCGCCTGCGACGCGGTCCCGAGGACGACGAGCTCCCGCATGCCGGTCATCCTCGCCGGAGACGGTGGCTCCGCGCCCGTCCGCGACCGGGCGCAACTCGGGACTTTCGGCCCGCGCCGCCGCGCCGGTCGCCCTGCCAGCCTACGACCTCGTAGGTTACGGCATCGTAGGTTGGAATCCCGGAGGTACGGATGGCGCCCACTCGCGCCGCACAGCACCCCAGCGTCATCCAGGGCGGGATGGGGGTGGCCGTGTCCTCCTGGCAGCTGGCACGCGCCGTCTCGGCCGCCGGGGGCCTCGGCGTGGTGTCCGGGACGGCGCTGGACGTCGTCCTGGCCCGGCGCCTGCAGGACGGCGACCCCGGCGGTCACGTCCGCCGGGCCGCCGCGGCGTTCCCGGTCGCGGGCGTCGCCGAGCGCGTGCTGGGCCGGTACCTCCGCCCGGCAGGCCGGCCCCCGGACCGGCCGTACGCGCCGGTGCCGCGGCTCGGTCTGCGTCCGACCGCCGCCGCGCAGGAGCTGTCGGTCCTGGCCTCGTTCGTGGAGGTCTGGCTCGCCAAGGAGGGCCACGGCGCCCCGGTCGGCATCAACCTGCTGGAGAAGGTCCAGATGGCCACGCCGGCGGCGGTCTACGGCGCCCTGCTCGCCGGCGTCGACTACGTGCTGATGGGTGCCGGGATCCCGGCGCAGGTCCCCGCCCTGCTGACCCGCCTGGTCCGGCACGAGCCGGCCTCGCTCGACGTCCACGTCGACGGGGCCACCACCGGCTACACGTGCGGCATCGACCCGACCGGCCTGCTCGGCGCCGACCTGCCCGAGGTGCGCCGGCCGACGTTCCTGGCCATCGTCTCCGCGCACGTCCTGGCCGCCTACCTCGCGCGCGACGAGGCCACCCGGCCGGACGGGTTCGTCGTCGAGGGCCCCAACGCCGGCGGGCACAACGCCCCGCCGCGCGGCCGGCTGGTCCTCGACGACGACGGGCAACCGGTGTACGGGCCCCGCGACGAGGCGGACGTGGACAAGGTCGCGGCCGTCGGGCTGCCGTTCTGGCTGGCCGGCTCGCGCGGCACCCCCGAGCAGCTGGCGGCGGCGCGGGCGGCCGGCGCGGCCGGCGTCCAGGTCGGCACGCTCTTCGCGCTCAGCGGCGAGTCCGGACTGCGGGCCGACCTGCGGCGCGACGTCCTGCAGCGGATGGGGCGCGGCGACCTCGTCGTGCGGACCGACGCCGCCGCCTCACCGACCGGCTTCCCGTTCAAGGTCGCCTCCCTGCCGGGCACCGCTGCCCTGCCGGACGTCGCGGAGGCCCGGCAGCGGCTGTGCGACCTGGGCTACCTGCGCGTGCCGTACGAGCGCGAGCCCGGCGTCGTCGGGTACCGCTGCCCCGCGGAGCCGGTGCACACCTACGTCCGCAAGGGCGGCGCGCTCGAGGACACGGTGGGACGCAAGTGCCTCTGCAACGGCCTGACCGCCACCGTCGGCCTGGCGCAGACCCGCCGCGACGGGTACACCGAGGACCCGCTCGTCACGCTCGGGTCCGACCTGGACGGCGCGCAGCGGCTGCTGCGGCTGCGGCCCGGCGGCTGGACCGCGGCCGAGGCGGTCGCGTGGCTGACCGGGGAGCTGACCGGGGAGCTGGCCGACCGGCCGGGTCAGGACTGAGCGGGCTTGGCGTCCACGCCGGCTTCCCGGCGCTGCTCCGGCGTGATCGGCGCCGGTGCGCCGGTCAACGGGTCCATCCCGCCGCCCGACTTCGGGAACGCGATGACCTCACGGATCGAGTCCGCGCCCGCGAGCAGCGCGACGATGCGGTCCCAGCCGAACGCGATGCCGCCGTGCGGCGGCGCGCCGTAGGAGAACGCCTCCAGCAGGAAGCCGAACTTCTCCTTGGCCTCGCCCGGGGACAGGCCCATCACCTCGAACACCCGCTCCTGGACGTCGCGGCGGTGGATACGGATCGACCCGCCGCCGATCTCGTGCCCGTTGCAGACGATGTCGTAGGCGTACGCGAGCGCGCTGCCCGGGTCGGTGTCGAAGGTGTCCATCGACTCCGGCTTCGGGGAGGTGAAGGCGTGGTGGACCGCCGTCCACGCCCCGGAGCCCACGGCGACGTCGTCG
>JBMOMI010000330.1:0-4380 GCA_049325235.1 Actinomycetota bacterium
GCGGTAGCCCGTGGGCGCCGGGCGCTTCGGCAACGTCAGCGGCACGCGCTGGACGTCGGTGAACGGGATGCTCTGCAGCAGGTGGCTGATCATGTTGATCCGGGCGCGCCGCTTGTCGTCGGCCTCGACGACGTACCACGGGGACTCCGGGATGTCGGTGTGCACGAACATCTGGTCCTTGGCGCGGGAGTAGTCCTCCCACCGCACGATGGACTCCAGGTCCATGGGGGAGAGCTTCCAGCGGCGCATCGGGTCCTTCAGCCGGGAGGCGAACCGCCGCTCCTGCTCGGCGTCGCTGACCGAGAACCAGTACTTGCGCAGCAGGACGCCGTCCTCGACCAGCAGCCGCTCGAAGATCGGGCACTGGTGCAGGAACCGCTGGTGCTCAGCCTTCGTGCAGAACCCCATCACCCACTCGACGCCCGCGCGGTTGTACCAGCTGCGGTCGAACAGCACGATCTCCCCGGCTGCCGGCAGGTGCTGCACGTAGCGCTGGAAGTACCACTGGGTGCGCTCGCGCTCCGTCGGTGCGGGCAGCGCGACGATCCGGGCGACGCGGGGGTTGAGGTACTCGGTGACCCGCTTGATCGTGCTGCCCTTGCCGGCGGCGTCCCGGCCCTCGAAGACCACGACGACCCGCGCGCCCTCCTCCTTGACCCACTCCTGCAGCTCGACGAGGCGGGCCTGCAGCCGGCGCAGCTCGGTCTCGTACGCCTCGCGGGGCAGCTTCATGGTCGCCATGGGGGACATCGTGCCCGCCTGCCCGCGGCCCCACGTGGGAGTCGGGTCAGGAGGTCTCGTCGTCCAGCCAGAGGCAGAAGGGGTGGCCGTCGGGGTCGAGCATGACGCGGACGTCGTCCTGCGGCTGGTAGGCGACCAGCTCGGCTCCCGCCTCGGTCGCCGACGTAACCGCCGCGTCGAGGTCGGTGACCGCGAGGTCGAGGTGCATCGACATCTGCTGCTTGCCGCCGCGTGCCGGCCACGTCGGGCGCACGTACCGCTCCTCGCGCTGGAACGCCAGGTATCCCGGCCCCTCCGGCGGCCGGAGCGTCACCCAGTCCGGCTCGTCGGTGCCGAGCTCCCAGTCGAGAAGCCCGGCGTAGAAGCCGGCGAGCGCGCGGGGGTCGGGAGAGTCGAGGACGACGCTCCAGCGGGCGGTGGGTGCGCGGCCGCGCATCACGCCCGCCCCGCGTTTCGGCGGGGCCACAGGGCTGCCGCGGCGAAGACGGCCTCGATGACAGCCTCGAGGCGGAACACCTGCCGCAGGTCTGACCGGTACCGCCAGTCCAGGGCCGCAACGCCGATCGCGCTCGAGGCGGCCAGCGACCTGGTGACCGGCGCGGTGGGGGGTTGACGTGCCCCGGCCAGGAGGGCGACGCCGATGGCGGTGAACAGCGCCGCCGTGACCTGCGTCTGGAAGCGGTCCGGCTTGGGACCGGCCACGGCCTCGAACGACCGGAAGTGGATCAGCGGCCACGCCCCGCCGATCGCGTAGTACCAGCCCTGCGCGCGCATGATGTCCACGCGCCGAGCGTGCCACGGTCGTCAGCGAGCCGCAGGGGCCTCGGGAGCCGCGATGATCACCGCGGAATGCAAGATCACCGGGGGGAGGGACGGGTGTTACCGTCACGTCCTGTGTAGCTGGCTGTCGACTGGAGGTCTCCCGTGGCCGAGCCGCCCCGCCGAGTCGCCGTCGTCGGCGGCAACCGCATCCCGTTCGCGCGCGCCAACACCGCCTACACGCACGCCTCCAACCAGGACATGCTCACCGCGGCGATCGACGGCCTCGTCGACCGGTTCGCGCTGCACGGGGAGGTCCTCGGCGAGGTCGTCGGCGGGGCGGTGCTCAAGCACAGCCGCGACTTCAACCTCGTCCGCGAGTGCGTGCTGGGCAGCCGGCTGGACCCCCGGACCCCGGCCTACGACGTCCAGCAGGCGTGCGGCACCGGGCTCGAGGCGGCGATCGCGGTCGCCAACAAGATCGCGCTCGGTCAGATCGAGGTCGGCGTCGCCGGAGGTGTGGACAGCACGTCCGACGCCCCGCTCGCGCTGAGCCCGCGGCTGCGCAAGGCGCTGCTCGCGGCGAAGCGGGCCCGCACCTGGCAGGAGCGGGTGCGTGCTCTGGCCACGATCCGTCCCGGGCACCTGGCGCCGGACGCGCCGCTCAACCGGGAGCCCCGCACCGGGATGTCGATGGGCGACCACACGGCACTGACGGCCGTCGAGTGGGGGATCACCAGGCAGGAGCAGGACGAGCTCGCGGCCGAGAGCCACCACCGGCTGGCCGCCGCCTACGAGCGCGGCTTCTTCGACGACCTGCTGACGCCGTACCTCGGCCTGGAGCGCGACAACACCCTGCGCCCCGACACCAGCGTCGAGAAGCTCGCGAAGCTCCGGCCGGTGTTCGGCAGCGGCGAGACGGCGACGATGACGGCCGGCAACTCCACGCCGCTCACCGACGGGGCGTCGGTCGTGCTGCTCGCCAGCGAGGAGTGGGCGGCGTCCCGGGACCTGCCGGTGCTCGCCTACCTGACGTGGTCCCAGACCGCCGCCGTCGACTACGTGCACGGCGCCGAGGGGCTGCTGATGGCACCGGCGTACGCCGTCCCGGCGATGCTCGACCGGGCCCGCCTGACGCTGCAGGACTTCGACTTCTACGAGATCCACGAGGCGTTCGCCGCGCAGGTGCTGGCGACTCTGAAGGCTTGGGAGGACCCGGTGTTCTGCGCCAAGCGGCTCGGGCGGAACGAGCCGCTCGGGCCGATCGACCGCAGCCGCCTCAACGTCAACGGCGGCTCGCTCGCCGTCGGCCACCCGTTCGCGGCGACCGGGGGGCGCATCGTCGCCCAGCTGGCCAAGCAGCTCGCCGAGAAGGGCTCGGGCCGCGGCCTGGTCTCCATCTGCGCGGCGGGTGGCCAGGGCGTCGTCGCGATCCTGGAGCGCTGAGCCCGCCGGGCGAGCAGACTGGGGGCATGAGCCACCTCAAGGGCATCGGGCAGCTGCACGTCAGCGTGTCGGACCTGGAGAGGTCCGTCGCCTTCTACCGGGACGTGCTCGGGCTCCGGCACCTGTCCACGGTCGAGGGACAGCCGATGGCGTTCTTCGACGCCGGCGGCGGCGTCCGGCTGTACCTCGGTGTCCCCGAGAGCGAGCGCTTCCGCTCGCACCCGCTCGTCTACTACCGGGTGGACGACGTCGCGGCCGCCTGGTCGGAGATCACCGGCCGCGGGGCCAGGGAGCTCACCGGGCCGCACCAGGTCTACAAGGACGACGAGACCGAGATCTGGATGGCGTTCGTCGCCGACCCCGACGGCACGCCGATCGCGCTGATGGAGGAGCGCGCGCTCACCGGGCAGTGACCCCGCCGATGAGCGTGGCCGCCCGGGCCACGCGGGCCTCGACCACGGGAGCCGGCTGACCTGCGGCCAGCGCCGCGCCCACCTGCTCGAGGGCGAACGTCCCGAACCACACGCACGCGCGCCGGTAGGTGTCGTCGTCCACCGCCGCGCGGACGGCGTCCCACCCGAACCACGCCAGGCACGCGGCGTCCACCGCCGGGTCGAACGGCGCGGCGAGGTCCCAGTCCAGCACGCCGACGACCCGCCCGTCTCGCCACAGCAGGTTGTCACCGGCGAGGTCGCCGTGCACCAGCCGCGGCGGCACCTCCGGCAGGTCCAGCGCGGCCCGGACGCGCCGCGCCGCCTCGGGCCGGAGGTCCTCGGGCATCCTCGGGACGACGCCGTCGAGCATCAGCTCCGCCCAGCCGTCCCGCCCGGCGTACGCGTGCGGGACGTCGAGCAGCCCGCCGAGGGTGGCCACGTCGACGGACGCGACCGCGTCCAGCAGGTCACGCAGCCGCACCGGGTCGGCGGATCCGGCGGGGGCAGGGGCGCCGTCCACCCACGACAGCGCCACCGCCGCCCGCTCGCCCAGGTGGCACACGGGCCCCAGCGGGCGGGGGACGGCGAAGGGCAGGCCGGCGGCGGCGAGGGCGGCATGCAGGGCGGCCCGGCGCTCCAGGTGCGGGGTGGCCGCCCGGCGGGCGATCTTCACCACGGCCTCGCCGGGTAGCAGGACGACGTCGTGGAACTCGCCCTGGACGACGACCGCCCGGCCCAGGTCCGCCCCCGGCAGGACCGCGGCCGCCAGGTCGAGCGGACCGGTGGTGTGCCCCACCTGCCGGACGCTAGCCTCGAGGCGGCGCCTCCGCGCGCCAGACCTCCTGCCGGCGGCCCGCGCCCGCCGGCGACCCGGCCAGGCCGGGGGTGGAGGCGAAGGTCGGCCACCATGCCATCGCGGAGAGGCGGTCTCGTCGATCCCGTCGAGGCGGCCGGCGGTGCACCCGGCGCGGGCAGTGGGTCATCGCGGGCCGCGAAGAGA
>JBMOMI010000331.1:0-4338 GCA_049325235.1 Actinomycetota bacterium
GGGCGGCCTCGCTGGCGGCGATCCGGTCGGCCTGCTCGGCGCTGATCAGGCCGGCGGCGACCCAGCGCCGCAGCTGGCCGTCCAGGTCCTGGGGAGCTCCCGTGCTGGTGATCATGTGGTCATCGTCGGTCGGGGAGCCACCGGCCGCCAGGGCACTCGGTCCCGCGGGTCAGCGCCGCCTTCTGGCCCGGGCGAGCCGCCGCAGCGCGAGGGCGAACACCGCCGCGCCCGCGACCTCCACGACGAACCGCCGAGGGGACTCCGACTGGATCCGCGCGTGCCACCGGTCGAACCTCGCCGGGAAGGGTGAGCGGCCGACGAGCTCGCGGCCCGGCTTGTCGAGGTCCGGCAGGCACGCACCGACGATGCCGGCGGCCACGCGCAGCCTGTGGTGCGGCGGCGTGCGGGCCAGCACGGTCCCGATCGCGGCCAGGCCGAGCAGGCCGTCGGGGACCGCCACCTTCATCAGGTGGGCGTCGTCCACCCCGAAGTGCGGGACGACGTCCAGCGCGAAGTGCGACGCGACACCGGCCGCCAGCGCACCGGCGGGCGTGCGGGCCAGGTGACCGACCACCGCGCCGGACAGGACGTGGTTGGTGATCAGCACGGCGGCAGCCTCGCAGAGCCGGCGTCAGGTGCGCACGACGACGTCCAGCGTGTCGCCGCGCAGGGTGCAGTCGAACGCCTCGCCGACGGCCGCGGCCAGCTGGGCGGGCGTGCGCGGGTCGCGCCCGCCGCGCAGCAGCAGGTGCCGGGCGACGAGGCCGCGGGTGTGCTTGGCCATGTGGGAGACGACGGAGCGGCGTCCCTGCTGCTCGCGCAGCACGCGCACGGCGACGGCCCCCGCGGCCGGCCGCCACGCGGCGGCGTACGCCGCCGACCGGCAGTCCACGACCAGGTGCCCGCTGGCCGCCTCGTCCAGGACCGGCGCCAGTCGGCGCCGCCAGAACCCGGCCAGCGGCCCGGTGCCGGGCAGGTCGACGTCCATCGAGAGCCGGTACGGCGGCACGCGGTCGCCCGGCCGCAGCGCGCCCCACAGCGCGCTGGCGACGAGCACGCGGGTCGCGGCCCGGCGGCGGGCGGAGGCCGGCAGCTGCCGCAGCCCGAGCGCGTCGTGCAGCACGCCGGTGTACAGCTCGGCGACCGGCAGGGCCGGGGCGGTGGCCAGCTCGGTGTTGCGGGCCACCTCGCCGGCCAGCGAGGCGCCGACCCCCAGGACGGCGAGCGCGTCGTCGTCGGCGCTGACCTTCTCCAGGGCCGCCGTCACCTCCAGCCGGTTCCCGGTCAGCTCCGGGAAGGACAGCGCGGCGATCTCGACCGGCCTGCCGCGGCGGCGGGACGCCTTGGACTCCGACGGCGGCAGCAGCACGAGCACGGCGCGAGAGCCTAGGAGAGCGCGCCGGGCCCCTCGTCCCTAGGGTGCAGCGCATGGTGTGGAGCCGGGTGACGGTGCGCCGGGAGGTCCCGGTCGGTCACGAGGTGCGCGACGACGGTGCCCTGGAGTCCAGTCTCGCCGCCCTGCGGCAGGAGCTGGGGCTGTCGGACCGGTTCCCTCCCGAGGTGGAGGCGGAGGCGGCTGCTGCGGCGGCGGCGCCGGCCTTGCCGGCGACGGACTGGACCGACGTCCCGTTCGTCACGGTCGACCCGCCGGGAGCCACGGACCTGGACCAGGCGCTGCACCTCGAGCGCCGGGGCAGCGGCTACCGGCTGCGGTACGCGATCGCCGACGTCCCCGCCTTCGTGCGGCCGGGCTCCGCCCTGGACGCCGAGGCGCGGCGCCGCGGGCAGACGATGTACGCGCCGGACCGCCGGGTCCCGCTGCACCCGCCGGTGGTGAGCGAGGGCGCTGCCAGCCTGCTGGCCGGCCAGGACCGGCCGGCGTTCGTGTGGGTGGTGGACCTCGACCGCGACGGCCAGGCGGTCGCCGTGGACGTCGTGCGGGCCGTGGTGCGCAGCCGGGCGCAGCTGACGTACGCGGGGCTGCAGGCCGACCTGGACGCCGGACGCGCGCCGGCCGCGGTCGAGCTGCTGCCCGAGGTGGGACGGCTGCGGGTGGCGCTGGAGCGCGACCGGGGCGGGGCCAGCCTGCCCATTCCCGAGCAGGAGGTCGTGCGCATGGACGGCGCCTACCGGCTGCGGCTGCGGCCCCCGGCGCCGGTGGAGGACTGGAACGCCCAGGTCTCGCTGCTGACCGGGATGGCGGCCGCGGACCTCATGCTGGCCGGCGGGGTCGGCATCCTGCGGACCCTGCCGGAGGCCGACCCGGCCGCCGTCGCCCGCTTCCGGCGGCAGACCGCCGCGCTCGGCCACCGGTGGGACGCCGACACGCCGCTCGGCGAGTACCTGCACCGGCTCGACCCGGCGGACGGCGCCCAGCTGGCCCTGCTGCACGAGTCGGCGGCGCTGTTCCGCGGCGCCGGGTACACCGTGTTCGACGGCGCGCCGCCGGAGGTCGCCGGGCACGCGGCCGTGGCGGCGCCCTACGCGCACGTCACCGCCCCGCTGCGGCGGCTGGTGGACCGGTTCTCGCTCGTGCTCTGCCACGGGCTGTGCTCCGGCGCCGGCGTGCCGGCCTGGGCGCGCGAGGCGCTGCCGTCCCTGCCCGCGGTGATGGCCGCCTCGGACCGCGTCGCCGGCGCCCTGGACCGCGGCGCCGTCGACGCGGCCGAGGCCGCGGTGCTGGCCGACCGGGTCGGAGAGCTCTTCGAGGCGGTCGTCGTCGACACCGACGGCCGCGGCAGCCACGGACAGGTGCAGCTGCTCGACCCGCCGGTACTGGCGCGCTGCGACGGTGACCTCGCGCTCGGGGAGGCGGTGCGGGTGCGGCTGGTCGAGGCCGACGTGCGGCATCGACGGGTGCGGTTCGAGCGTTAACCTTGGCGTGCGGACGAGCCGGCCGGGCGGCCGCGTCGGCGGTTCCTGCTCGTCAGGGGCCGCCGCCGAGGAACGTCCGGGCTCCGCAGGGCAGGGTGGTGGGTAACGCCCACCCGGGGTGACCCGCGGGACAGTGCCACAGAAAGCAGACCGCCTCGCCGGACGGCCCTCGGGCCGCGCGGCGCGGTAAGGGTGAAACGGTGGTGTAAGAGACCACCAGCACCCCCGGTGACGGGGGTGGCTCGGCAAACCCCACCCGGAGCAAGGTCAGACAGGGGACGCTCGAGGGCTGCCCGCCCGAGTCCCCGGGTAGACCGCTGGAGGCGTGCGGTGACGTACGCCCGAGATGGATGGTCGCCGCCCGCCGCCGGGCAACCGGCGCGGGTACAGAACCCGGCGTACAGGCCGGCTCGTCCGTACCTCCCCGTCCGGGCCGGGCAAGGAGAAGGGCCTCGGTCCGGCATGACCCCCTGCAGCCGGACCGAGGCCCGTCGACCCCCCTGTTCGACGCCGGCGCTCCGAGGGCGCCGCGTCACGACGAGAATGCTGCCGGTCCCGGCGCTGCGGCGGTAGAGGAGATCTGGCGGTGTGCCGGTGACGCGATCGCGTCACCGTACCGGCCTCTTTCGCGCCGAAGGTTGTTCAAGATGCGCGAGCAGGGCACCGGCGCCAGGATGGGACGGAACGCACCTGAGAACCGGAACGCACGTGAGAACCGGAAGGACGTCGTGGACCTCTCCTGGCTGGCCCTGATCGCCCCGATCGTCGCCCTCCCCGCCGTCGCCGGCGCCGCCCGGCTGGAGGAGATCGCGACGCGCCCGCGCCGCGAGGACGTCCGCCGATCCTGAACCGCCCTCCCGCCGCCGCCCCGCGCAGTACGGTCGAGACCGACGACTCAAGGGGACAGGTCGTCGTGCCGATGTAGGCAGCAGGGCAGGCGTGCTGCACGAGGGGGTGACGACATGCGGCGGGCGATCCATCCGGCCGAGCTCGTCGCCGCCGGCGTCGCGCTCAGCCTGACCGTGGCCGCCGTCAACAGCGCGATGGACCGCGCCGGGCTCACCAGTCCTCGGGACGACGTCGTCGTCGCGGAGACCGAGGCCCCCGAGGTCGCCCCGCGGCGGCCCGGACCGGGAGTCGGGGACTCCTCGACCCACGCGGCGGTGCTCGGGGAGCGGTTCACGCCGCTGCCCACCGTCGAGACCGCAGACCCGACCCCGAAGCGGGTGCCCACCCTCGACCCCCGCAACCGCCTGTACAGCCAGGACACGGCGTCCCTCCCGGACGACGTGGTCACCTCCCCGGCCCCCACCGGGTCCGTGTCGCGTCCGGCGCCCGCCTCGCCCAGCACGAGCCCGACCGCGTCCCGCACGTCGTCGGAGCCGGCCCCCAGCGTGCCGCCCACCTCGGCGCCCACGACCAGCTCCCCGGCGCCGTCGCCGACCACGCCGGCGACGGCGACGG
>JBMOMI010000332.1:0-4332 GCA_049325235.1 Actinomycetota bacterium
CGGCGCGTCCCACGCCTGGCCGGTGATCACCGACGCGACGGTGGCCGGCGAGGTCTCGGTCGGAGGCGGCGCCCACGGCGTCGCCCTCACGGTCGACGCCGCCGCGCTGGTCGAGGCGCTCGGCGCCCAGGTCGCCGACGTGACCGAGCCCGCCTGACCGTTGCGCCTCACGGGTTCTCACGCATCGGGACCCGCACGCCCCGGTCGGTCGCGACCTGCTCGGCGACCGGGTACCCGGCGTCCACGTGGCGGATCACGCCCATGCCGGGGTCGTTGGTCAGCACCCGCTCCACCTTCTGCGCGGCGAGCGGCGTGCCGTCGGCGACGGTGACCTGGCCGGCGTGGATCGACCGGCCGATGCCGACCCCGCCGCCGTGGTGGATCGACACCCACGTCGCGCCGGACGCCGTGTTGACCAAGGCGTTGAGGAGCGGCCAGTCCGCGATCGCGTCCGACCCGTCGGCCATCGCCTCGGTCTCCCGGTAGGGGGAGGCGACCGAGCCGGCGTCCAGGTGGTCGCGGCCGATGACCACCGGCGCGGACAGCTCCCCGGACGCCACCATCTCGTTGAACCGCAGGCCCGCGAGATGCCGCTCGCCGTAGCCGAGCCAGCAGATGCGGGCCGGCAGGCCCTGGTAGGCGACCTTCTCGCCGGCCGCGCGGATCCAGCGGGCGAGGTGGTCGTCGTCGCCGAACAGCTCGAGGACGGCGCGGTCGGTCGCGGCGATGTCGGCGGGGTCCCCGGACAGCGCCGCCCAGCGGAACGGGCCCTTGCCCTCGCAGAACAGCGGTCGGATGTACGCGGGCACGAACCCGGGGAACGCGAACGCCCGCTCGAAGCCGCCCTTGCGGGCCTCGTCGCGGATCGAGTTGCCGTAGTCGAACACCTCGGCTCCGGCGTCCAGGAAGCCGACCATCGCCCCCACGTGCTTGGCCATCGACGCCCGGGCGCGGTCGGTGAACTCCTCCGGCTTGGCCTCGGCGTAGTCGTGCCAGTCGGCGAGGTCGACGCCCTCGGGCAGGTAGCTGAGCGGGTCGTGCGCGCTGGTCTGGTCGGTGACGACGTCGACCTCGACGCCGCGGCGCAGCAGCTCGGTGAAGACCGTGGCGGCGTTGCCGACGAGCCCGACCGACAGCGCTCGGCGGTCTCGCTTGGCGTTCTCGCAGCGGGCGATCGCGTCGTCGGTGTCGTCGGCCAGCTCGTCGAGGTAGCGGTGCTCGACGCGACGCTGCAGGCGCGCCGGGTCGACGTCCACGATCAGGCAGACCCCGCCGTTGAGCGTGACCGCCAGCGGCTGCGCGCCGCCCATCCCCCCGCAGCCGCCGGTGAGCGTGAGCGTGCCGGCCAAGGTCCCACCGAACCGCTTGGCGGCCACCGCGGCGAACGTCTCGTACGTGCCCTGCAGGATGCCCTGGGTGCCGATGTAGATCCACGAGCCGGCGGTCATCTGGCCGTACATCGTCAGGCCCAGGTGCTCGAGGCGGCGGAACTCCGGCCACGTCGCCCAGTCGGGCACGAGGTTGGAGTTGGCGATGAGCACGCGCGGCGCCCACTCGTGCGTGCGCAGGACGCCGACCGGCTTGCCGGACTGCACGAGCATCGTCTCGTCGTCCGACAGCGTGGTCAGCGTGCGGACCATGGCGTCGAAGCTGTTCCAGTCGCGCGCCGCCCGGCCGGTGCCGCCGTAGACGACGAGGTCGTCGGGACGCTCGGCCACCTCCGGGTCGAGGTTGTTCATCAGCATCCGCAGCGGCGCCTCGGTCTGCCAGCTGCGGGCGGTCAGCGTCGTGCCGCGCAAGGCGCGGACGGGTCGGGCTCCGTGCATGGTCAACCTCCAGTCGTGATCGAGTGTGAGGCTTCCGGGGGACACGCCGGGCGTGTTGCCCGGGGGGCCTCACACTCGGCGGTCAGGTCAGGGGCCCGGTGACGGCCTCGGCGGCGGTCACGAGCGAGCCGTCGCGGACGGCGCGGGCAACGGCCTCGAGCTCGGGCGCCAGGTGGCGGTCCGGGCCGGGGCCGGCGACACCGGCGGCGCGGACGGCGGCGCGGACCGCCGCGGTGGCGGGTGCGGGCTCCAGCGGGGCGCGCAGGTCCAGAGCCCTTGCGGCGTTGAGGATCTCGACCGCCAGGACGCGGGCCAGCCCGTCGAGCGCGCGGCGCAGCTTGCGGGCAGCGGCCCAGCCCATCGACACGTGGTCCTCCTGCATCGCCGAGGACGGGATGGAGTCGACGGACGCCGGGACGGCGAGCCGCTTGAGCTCGCTGACGATCCCGGCCGCGGTGTACTGGGCGATCATGTGGCCGGAGTCGACGCCCGGGTCGTCGGCGAGGAACGGCGGCAGGCCGTGGCTGCGGGCCTTGTCCAGGAACCGGTCGGTGCGCCGCTCGCTCATGCTGGCGACGTCGGCGACACCGATCGCCAGGAAGTCCAGGACGTAGGCGACCGGAGCGCCGTGGAAGTTGCCGTTGGACTCGACCCGCCCGTCCACGGTGACCACCGGGTTGTCGATCGCACTCGCGAGCTCGCGGGCGGCGACCGCCTCGGCGTGCGCGAGGGTGTCGCGGGCGGCGCCGTGCACCTGCGGGGCGCAGCGCAGGGAGTACGCGTCCTGGACGCGCGTGCACTCGTGCGGTGCGCGGTGGCTCGCCATCACGCCGCTGCCGGCGAGCAGGGCCCGCAGGTTCGCCGCCGAGGCGGCCTGGCCGGGGTGCGGCCGCAGCGCCTGCAGGTCCTCGGCGAACACCGCGTCGGTGCCCAGCAGCGCCTCGACGCTCATCGCGGCGGCGACGTCCGCCGTGGTGAGCAGCCGCCGCAGGTCGTGGACGGCGAGGACGAGCTGGCCGAGCATCCCGTCGGTGCCGTTGATGAGGGCCAGCCCCTCCTTCTCGGCCAGCCGGACGGGCGCGATGCCGGCCGCCTCCAGCGCCTCGCGCGCGGGTCGGAGGTGCCCGGCGGCGTCCCGCACCTCGCCCTCGCCCGTCAGCGCCAGGGCGACGGACGCCAGCGGCGCCAGGTCGCCGGAGCAGCCGAGCGACCCGTACTCGTGGACGACGGGGGTGATCCCGGCGGACAGCATCGCCGCGTAGGCCTCGGCGGTCTCGAGCCGGACGCCGGTCCGCCCGGTGGCCAGCGTCGACAGGCGCAGCAGCATCATCGCCCGCACGACCTCGCGTTCGACCTCCGGCCCGGACCCCGCCGCGTGGGAGCGGATCAGGCTGCGCTGCAGCTGGGCGCGGCGCTCGAGCGGGATGTGCCGGGTGGCCAGCGCCCCGAAGCCGGTGGAGATGCCGTAGTGCGGCTCGGTGTCGTCTGCGAGGGCCTCGACGACCTTGCGGCTGCTCACCACCGCCTCGCGGGCCTCTGCCGTCAGCGCGACGGCGGCGCCGCCGCGAGCGACCGCCACCACGTCGTCCGCGGACACCGGACCGGTGCCGACCTGCACGGGCTGTGTCATGGCGTCCATCGCACACCCGCGGCCGGGGCACGGGGAACCGGCACGCGTGCGATCCTGTCTGGGATGCCAGACAGCGCCAAGGTTCCGGCGGCCGAGCAGACCCTCGCGATCCTGCGGCACCTGGCCGCGACCGGCCCCGTGCCGGCGGCCGCGATCGCACGTGACCTGCGCCTGCCCCGGTCGACCACGTACCACCTGCTCGCCGTGCTCGCCCGGGCCGGCTTCGTCGTCCACCTGCCCGAGGAACGGCGGTACGGGCTCGGGGTGAGCGCGTTCGAGATCGGGACGGCGTACGCGCGGCAGGAGCCGCTGGCCCGCCTGGCCCGGCCGGTGCTGGCGCGGCTCGTCGACGCGGTCGGGCACTCGGCGCACCTGGCCGTGCTGCACGGGCGGGAGGTGCTGTACGTGGTCGAGGAGCGCGCCCCCGGACGCCCCCCGCTGGTCACCGACGTCGGCGTCCGGCTGCCGGCACAGCTCACCGCCAGCGGCCGTGCGGTGCTCGCCGACCTGCCCGCGGCCCAGGTGCGGGCGCTGTTCCCCGACGCCGGCGCGTTCGTCGACCGGCACGGCGCCGGCCCGCGGTCACCGTCCGCGCTGCGCCGCCTGCTCGTCGACGTCCGGCAGGACGGCTTCGCCACCGAGGACGGCGAGGTGACCCCCGGGTTCGCGTCGGTCGCGGCGGCCGTGCACGACCACACCGGCCGTCCCGTCGCCGGGCTCGCCGTGACGTTCGGCGTGGACGACGTCGTGCCGGCGCACCGTGCGGCGCTCGCCGCGCGCGTGGGCGTGGCGGCGCGGGAGCTGACGCGGCGGATCGGTGGCCGCCGCCCGGATTGGCACGGGGTGGCCCCGCACCAATAGGTCTGGAACAGGGCC
>JBMOMI010000333.1:0-4318 GCA_049325235.1 Actinomycetota bacterium
CGACCTGGTCCTGCTGTTCCTGCTCGGTGTGCTCGGGTGGGTGATGCGCCAGTTCGGCTTCCCGATCGCGCCCGCCGTCGTCGGGCTGATCCTCGGCCCCATCGCCGAGGAGCAGCTGCGCCGCACGCTGGCGATCAGCCAGGGTGACCCGACCGCACTGGTCACGAGCCCGTTCGCGGCAGTCGTCTACGTCTGCCTCGTCCTGCTGCTCGTCGTGGGGTGGTGGGTCAAGCGTCGTGAGGTCGCCGTCGAGCAGGCGGTGGTCGGTCGTGGCACCGAGCTCGTGGGCTCGGCGGAAGGAGGGCGGTCGTGACGATCGTCGTGGGATACGTGCCCAAGCCCGAGGGGCGGGCGGCGCTGCGGGCGGCGCTCGACGAGGCCGACCGGCGGGGTGAGTCGCTGTACGTCGTCAACACCTCTCGCGGCGAGGCGTACGTCGACCCGTCGTACGCCTCCACCGACGACATCGACGAGGTGCGTCGCGTGCTGGAGGAGTCCGGCGTGGAGTTCGAGCTGGAGCAGCGCGTCGGCGGCCGCGACGGTGCCGACGAGGTACTGAGCGCTGCCCGGTCTCGTGCGGCGTCCCTGATCGTCATCGGGCTGCGCCGCCGGAGTCCCACCGGCAAGCTGCTCTTCGGCAGCGACGCTCAGCAGATCCTGCTGCGAGCGGACTGTCCGGTGCTGGCGGTCAAGGCGTCGTAGCTCTAGGCCGGGTGAGGCGCCGCCAGGACAGCCTCCGGTACGACGAGGTCGGCGCGGCCTCGGGTACTCCGGACGACGAGGGCGCCCGCGTCGCAGACCTCGCAGAACCAGACCTCGTCGAGCAGCGAGCGGACTCCGGCCCACGGCCCGTCGTCCAGCAGCAGGTAGTTGCCTTCGGTGACGACTAGCCTTGCCTGGGGCGCCACGGGCACGGCGCAGTTCACCGACTCGCCCAGCGCGCGGTCGTAGACCGGCGCGTACACGACGTTCTCGGTGCAGTCCACCAGTCGCCTCAGCAGCGCGACGTAGCCGCTGGCGCCGAACGTGTCCGGGGCGCCCTTGCGCTCCCGCCGGCCCAGCCGGACGCGCTCGGCGTTGGCCGGGTGGAAGCCGTCCACGGGCACGAGCGTCGTCCACTCCCGGGTCAGGCCTGGTGGGGGTTCGGCGCGCAGTGCGTCGACCAGAGCGAGCGTGCTCGACGAGCCCGGTGAAGGTCACCTCACCGCCCCCGAGGCTCATCTCGTCGGGAGAGCTGGTCGCGTCCGGGTCACGACGTCCTCTACCGTGGCCCGGGCACCCCGCTCGTGCAGCGACGCAAGGAGCTCGGTGTAGCTCGCGACGAACCGGTCGTCGTCCACCAGGTCACCGAACAGGTCGCGGTCGGCGATGAAGGCGGTGGGCTCTTCCCGGTTGCGCTGGGCCACGGCCACCAGCTGGTCACGCAGCCGGTCGACCACCTCGATGGGTCGTCCCTGCTCGTCGACCGCCTCGGCGTACCGCGCCCACGAGGCCACCACCAGCGTCGAGCGGAGAACGGGACCCCCGGTCTCCAGCTGGTGGCGGATCACCGGCACCAGCCACTTCGGGATGCGGTCGCTGGACTCGGCGCACAGCCGGGCGAGTGTGTCGCGGATCTCGGGGTTCGCGAACCGCTCGATGAGGGTGTGCCGGTAGTCCGCGAGATCGATCCCCGGGACGGGACGCAGCGTCGGCGAGCCTTCCTCGGTCATGTAACCGAGCAGGAACTCGACGAACAGTGGGTCCTGACAGACCTCGTGCGCGTACCGGTAGCCGGCGAGGTACCCGAGGTAGCACAGCGCCTGGTGGCTCGCGTTGAGCAGCCTCAGCTTCATCAGCTCGTACGGGTGGACGTCGTCCACCAGCTGCACGCCGACCCTCTCCAGGCCGGGCCGCCCAGAACCGAAGGAGTCCTGCAGCACCCACTGCGCGAACGGCTCACAGACCACGGGCCAGGCGTCGTCGACGCCGAAGCGCTCGGAGAGAACGGCCCGGTCCTGGTCGCTGGTCACCGGGGTGATGCGGTCGACCATCGAGTTCGGGAACCGCACGTGCTGCTGCACCCACGACCCGAGCTCGGGATCCTTGAGTCGCGCGAAGGAGCTGAACATCCGATGGGCGACGTCCCCGTTCCCCTGGATGTTGTCGCAGGACATCACCGTGAACGGCTCGATGCCCCGCTCCCGGCGTCGGCGCAGGCCCTCGGTCACCAGCCCGAAGACGGTGACCGGCGTCGCACCCGGCTGCAGGTCGTGCCGCACGTCGGGGTCGCGGTCGTCGAACTCGCCGGTGACCTGGTGGACGCTGTAGCCGCCCTCGGTGATGGTGAGCGAGACGATGCGCACGTCGGGCGAGGCAAGCTTCTCGACGACCGCCTCGGGATCGTCCGGGGCGTAGAGGTACTCGACGATCGAACCCACGACGCGCGGCTCGAGCCGCCCGTCGGGGTGCTTGACGACGAGCGTGAACAGGCAGTCCTGGTCGCGCATGACGTCGCGCATCCGGGCATCGCCGGGCAGCACGCCGACGCCGCAGATCCCCCAGTCCAGGCCGATGCCCTGGTTCATCAGGGCATCGAGGTACATCGCCTCGTGCGCGCGGTGGAAGCCGCCGACCCCGAAGTGGACGACGCCGGCGGAGACCGCGGCACGGTCGTAGCTCGGCACCGGCACCCTGGCGGCGACCTCCCTGAGCGTCTCGGTCGACAGAGCCACCATCAGGACTCCCTTCCCCACAGCAGCTGCTGCAGCTCGGCGGTCTCCTCGGTGACGGCGTCGCGGGCGGGCCCGAGATACTTCCGGGGGTCGGAGAGACGCTCGTCCCCGGCGAGCAGATGCCGGACAGTGGACGTCATCACCTGGTTCAGGCGGGTGGCGACGTTCACCTTGGTCATCCCGGCGGCGATACACGCCGCCAGCCCTTCGTCGTCCACCCCGGACGAGCCGTGCAGGACGAGCGGGACCGGGACGGTCGCGGCGAGGGCGCGGACGAGGTCCAGGTCGACGACCGCGGAGCGGTCCGCCATGGCGTGCGACGTGCCAACGGCGACCGCGAGCGCGTCGGCACCGGTGGCGGCCACGAACTCCGCGGCCTCACCGGGGTCGGTGCGGACCCCGGGCGCGTGTGCGCCGTCCTTGCCTCCGATCTCCCCCAGCTCCGCTTCGACCGTGACGCCCGCGGCGTGGCAACCCGAGACGACCTCGCGGGTGCGCGAGACGTTCTCCTCGTAGGGCAGTGCCGCACCGTCGTACATCACCGACGTGAAGCCGAGGTCGACGGCCTGCTCGACGAGACCAGGGTCCTGCGCATGGTCGAGGTGGACGACGACGGGGGCGTCGGCGGCTCGGGCCAGCGAGAGGCACGCCAGACCGAGCGGTTCGATGCCCCCGTGGTACCTGGCCGTGTTCTCGCTGATCTGCAGCACCACAGGGAGGTGGGTCCGCTCGGCGGCACGCACGTATGCCTCCGCATGCTCGAGCTGGATGACGTTGAACGCGCCGATGCCCCGGCCTCGGCGCTGAGCGCTGGTGAGCACCGTCCGGGCGTCCGCCAGGGTCATCTCCCGACCTCCTCGTCGTCGTCGACGGTCGGCAGCTGTGCGAGGGCGTCGACCAGCTGCCGGTACCGGCGGTGACGTTCGTCCAGGGCACTTGCTCGTCGCGCGTCCGGCTGGTGCCGGCGCACCACGCGCACGCACCGGTCGACCGCCTCCGCCAGCGACGCGTACACACCTGTCCCGATCCCGGCCAGCATGGCGGCGCCGCGGGCACCCGCCTCCTCGGTGTCGGTGACCTCTGCCGGCATCCGCAACCCGTCGGCGAGCAGCTGAGTCCATGCCGCGCTCCTCGAGCCGCCACCGCACACCCGCAGCGGCCCGGTTGGTTCGAACCGGTCGACCAGAGGACTCATGTGCGTGCGGTGGTTGTGCACGACGCCTTCCAGCACGGCACGCAGCACGGCGCCTCGGTCGTGCCAGCCGCGTAGGCCCACCAGGGACGCGGCGATGTCGGCGCCGTGGGGCGAACCGAAGAGGAACGGCAGGAACATCGGGTCCGTTCTGCGCAGCGGCCCGGCCGTTGCTTCCGCCACGCCGGCAACCGGGTCCGGTTCGCCGTCCGGGGTGAGAGGGCCGAACCGGCGCAGTGCCCAGTCGAGGTTGACCGCGCCGGCCGGGGAGGTGGACATGTGCATCCAGAGGCCCTTCTCCGTGAAGGAGCGGGCCTGCCAGCGGGCGTCGGTGATCGGCTCGGCCGCGATGACCTGGTTGATGCTGAAGGTCCCCAGCACGGCACTGGCCGATCCGGGCTCGACGGCACCG
>JBMOMI010000334.1:0-4315 GCA_049325235.1 Actinomycetota bacterium
CCGAAGGGCTTGGGGAAGCTGGACAGCGCCTCGCCGGCGTTGGCCTTGGTCACCAGCAGAACTGGAGCCTCGACGTTGGTGGGCAGACTCTTACCGGCAGCGGCAGCTTTGCAGGCCTCCATACCCATCTGGCCGATGGTGTACGGGTACTGCGAGACGAGTGCGGACAGGCCGCCCTGCTGCACCGATGCCAGAGCGTCTCTGATGCCGTCGACGCTGATGACCTTCACCTGACCGGCCTTCCCAGCGTCGGCGACCGCACGGACCACGCCCAGGCCCATGTCGTCATTAGCTACGAAGAAGCCCCTGAGGTCTGGGCGTGCCCGCAACACGTCGCCGGCAGCGGTCAGCGCCTTCTGGCGGTCCCAGTCTGCGGCGACTGTCTGCACAATCTTGACGTTGCTGCCGACGCCTTGGCTGAAACCGTTCAGCCGTGCCGCGCTCGTCACATCCCCGGCGATGCCGCCGATGAGAGCCACGCTGCTTCCGGCCGGGATGAGCTTGAGCATCTCGGTCGCGGCCAACTTGCCGGCGGTGATGTTGTTCGTGCCGACATACGTAGCGATCTTCAGGTTGGCCGCCTGGGCAGCCTTCGGATCCACAGGGCTGTCGATGTTGACGATCGGCTTGTTCTTCTTCTGCACCTCGACCAGGGACTGCACCAGGTTCGTCCCGCTGATCGGATTCACGAGGAAGCAGGAGAAGTTCTGCTGCGCGAGCGAGTTGAGCTTGTCGGCCTGTCCCGTCGTGTCTGTGATCGACGTCGCTGCCTGCACCGTCACGGACGACCCCTGGGCGGAGGCCTGATCCTGAATGCCCTGCTCCATAGCCTGGAAGAACGGGTTGTCCAAGCCCTTGATGATCGCGGCGACGCTCGCGCCACCGCCGCGACCTCCCGCCGTCGAGGGTGAGCCGGGGCCGGAGGCCGGGGAGCTTCCTGTGGTCGAAGTCGACGAGGGGCTACAGGCCGAGATGATCACGACGCTGAGTGCAAGCAGGATGACTGCGGCCGGGCGCCGGTGAGAACGGATCACGGGTCCTCCAGAAGGGTGGGCAGCGTGAGACTTTCGTGAAAGGTACGCCAGACTTCCGCCTGATCACAAGCAGAAGTCCGGAACTTCTGCACAGGACGGGCAGAATGAGCCCGTGTCCCGGACCTCTCGCTCGGCGACCAAGCCGCCGATGCGCCGCGTGGAGCCGCCGGTTGGGGTTGCTCCCACCGGAGTGTCCGGTGGCGGACTGGCCGACGTGCTGGCGTTGTTCCGTACGCAAGGTGCGCTGACCCGTGCGGAAGTCGGTGAACTCACTGGCCTGGCCCGGTCCACCGTGAACCAGCGCCTGGACGTGCTCGCCCGTCTTGGCCTGCTCGTCCCGGGCGGCGCCAGCCGGTCCACCGGAGGGCGTCCGCCCTCCCGGTTCGAGTTCCACGCCGGAGCAGCCGTGATCCTAGTCGCCGCGATCGGTGCGTCGGGGATGCGCGCAGCGGTGTGCGATCTGTCTGGACACGTCATGGGTGAGCGATCTTCGAGTGGTCATGTTGCCGCCGGCCCGGACGAGGTCCTTGGGCGGGTTGACCGGGCCTTCGACGAGTTGCTTGCGGCCCAGGGCCGCAAGGCATCCGAGGTGGCCGCAGTCGGCGTGAGCGTCCCCGGGCCGGTGGAACACGCGACCGGCCGCGTCGTCAGCCCGCCAATCATGACTGGATGGGATGGCTTCGACATCCCTGGGCACTTCACGCGGTTCGCCAGCCCCGTGCTGGTCGACAACGACGTAAACGCGATGGCGTTCGGCGAGCACCGCACCAGTCACCCGGGCGCGCGGAACCTGCTTATGGTGAAGGTGTCCACCGGTGTCGGAGCCGGGATCATCGCCAACGGATCTCTCTTGCGCGGCGAGCAGGGCGCCGCTGGTGACATCGGCCACATCCCCCTGCGTATGCCGGACGTTGACCGCGAGCCCGACTGCGTGTGCGGCAATAGGGGTTGTGCCGAGGCGTACGCTGGCGGATGGGCGCTTCTCCGTGACCTGCGCGAGGCTGGCCGCCCGGTCGGAGACCTTGACGCCCTCGTCGCCCTCATCCGCGGCGGCGACCCCGTGGCTGTACAACTCGCCCGGCGGTCCAGCCGCATCCTGGGCGAAGTCATCGCCGACGCGGTCAGCCTCCTCAACCCTTCCGTAGTCGTTCTCGGCGGACGCGTCTCCGACGCCGAGGAGCAGCTACTTGCGGGCATTCGGGAGATGGTCTACCAGCGCTCGCTACCGCTCGCGACGCGCAGTCTGCACATCGTCCGTACCAGGCTTTCCGATCGCGCAGCCGTGGTTGGCCTTGCCCTCCTCTGCGCGGACGAGATCTTCAGTGCCGAACAGCTGACCAGACGAGAGCAGACACTCGCCGGATCTCCGCACCGCACGCAGCCATTCACGACCGCTGGCCGGCACCCGGCCGGCGTCACGGCCCCCGCTGAACGGCGGTGACCGCAACCAAGCGCCCGCCGAAGCCGGAGACACCGGCTACCCCGGGGTCGTGGCGTCCGACATACGGAGCCGCCTCCTTGGCGGGGAGGGTGCAACTCCGGCCGGGCGACGGGCGACCGGGGACGAGAGGGTGACCCTGCGACGGGAGGGGCGTGCAAGTTGCCGAAGGCCGAGTTCGGCATCGAGACCAGCGTGCCGTCGGATGCGGTGCGGCGGAATGTTCCGTGATCCGTGGCTTTTCGGGCGCGATCCCATGCTGCAGGCTTGCCGCCTGGCCCCGAGGATGACCGCCCATCCGCACGCCGCCGCCCAAGAAGCCCTCTTCCGCATCGTGGGCCGGCTGGACCAGTTCGAGGGCCGGTCTGCCTTGTTACCGTACGCAATGCAACGTGGGCCTCGGCCTCGCCGCGCGCAGCCTGCTGACACTTGGCGACGTGCCGGCGGAGGGGTCCGTCCGGGGCACGCCCGACGCTGAGGGCGCCGCGATCTGCCGGACGCGCCGGCCGCGTTCCGTCAGCGGCTGTCCCGGGCCGGGCGCTGCGGGCTGGTGCGGGACGTTACAGGTACCAACAGGTCGGCGTCACTGCGGGCCGTACACCGCTTGGCGGGCGCCCACCGAAGCCGCCCAGTAGCGGTCGCCGTATGACCAGTGCCACCACTCGGGCGGGTAGTTGACCATACCGGCGGCTGACAGCGCCGAACCGAGTACGTCGCGCCGCTGGCGGGCCTCCGGGCTGATCCCCTCGGCCCGCGTGAAACAGGCTCCCGCGCTCGCCTCGGGCGTCGCGTTGACCGGAGTGCCGAGGTCGACTTCGACGCCGCCCTCGGTCAGGGTCAGGTCGACGGCGGCACCGCAGGGATGCGGTGCGACGGCCACGGGTGAGACATGCTTGCTCGCCTCCTCGTAGACGCGTGGAGCAGGCCACTCAGGGTGCGTTCGCGCGAGTTCGTCGGCGTACTCGGTGAAGTACTTCTCCTGAAGTGCCGCGGGTCGATAGCCCTCGATGACGAGTAACCGGACGTTTGCAGGAAGGGCCATCTGGGCTTCCAGCAGCCTCACGACCAGGCCGCTACGCAAGCGAGCCCACGCACCCGCGGGGTCCTGCTTGCGTGAGTCCACGGCGAGCTGCGGCACGTTTCGCAGGTCGACCAGCTCCTCCCCGCAGTCATCCACGGGAATGCGGCCGATGGCGGGGTCCGAGAGCAGCAGCATGCAGGGATGATATGAACGCCCGTCCCCATGACCAGACCGGGCTTGCTGTACGTAGAAGCCCTACGCGACGAAGGGCCGAGACCGCGATGGCGTTCTGGCGCCTCGCGGCGGTGTGGTTCGGCGTCCGCGCCATCTTCGTGCAGCGAGTCTGTCGGGGCACGAGAAGCCGCCTGGAGACGGCCACGAAGTTGCCCGCTGGCGGTCATGAAGCCTGCCCGCTAACGGTCATGGGATCTGCCCGACGCGACGTTTCTGCCTCGCACCGGGCCGGTGTGGGCGCACGGCCCTGGATCCCCGAGCCGGAGCTGTGGCTGCAGTACGACTTCGGTGTTCGCCGCGTTCGACCTGACATTTGCCGCCTCGCGGAGTGCCACCTACGTGCTGACGGACAACGAGAAGACCGTGACCGTCGAGCACGTCGCGGGGATCCTGGTGCGCAACCCCCAGCTGCTTGGGTAGGCGATGCACTGCTCGAGTACGGCCCACATCTGCGAGGCCGCCGCCCAGGGCCCCGGCAAAGTCCGGGTGGGTGGGCGCTGACCAGGGGTTTTGTGGGTCGACACGCCGTGTGACATGAGTGACGGGTGTGCCCTGTGTGACTTGGATGGGAGTTGTTAGCTCTCCCCA
>JBMOMI010000335.1:0-4291 GCA_049325235.1 Actinomycetota bacterium
GCGTCACCGCGACGGGGTCGGCGCCGAGCAGCTCCCCGCTGTGCGGCACGGACGCCAGCCCCGCGCGCCGGGCGATGGCGAACGCCGGGGCGAAGTCCGACGTCCAGCCGCGCCGCTCGTCGTTGCTCAGCCCGAAGCCGACCACGGTGCCCGCTCCCTCCCCGGCGTACCGGGCGGCGAGCCGTGCCAGGGCCCGGGCGTCCAGCGGGTGCCGCACCCGGCTGGCGGCCACGACGACCGCCACGCCGGTGCCGGTCACCGCGGTGGCCTCCCGGGCGGCGTCCAGCACGACCTCCAGCGCCGGCGTGATGCCGCCGGTGAACGGCGCGTACGACGTCGGGTCGATCTGCAGCTCCAGCCAGCGGGAGCCCTCGGCGGCGTCGTCCTGCGCCGCCTCGAGCACGATCCGGCGCATGTCGTCGGCGTCCCGCACGCACGCGCGCGCCGCGTCGTAGAGCCGCTGGAACCGGAACCATCCCCGCTCGTCGGGGCTGAGCCGCACGTCCTGGTGCTCCCGCAGCGTCACCGGCAGCCGGATGCCGTGCTTGTCGGCGAGGTCGAGCAACGTCGCCGGGCGCATCGACCCGGTGAAGTGCAGGTGCAGGTGCGCCTTCGGCAGCGCGGCCAGGTCGCGGGTCGGCATCCGCGTGGCCGTCAGCGCGCCTCGCGCAGCAGCGCCACGAGACGCCCGACACCTTCGGCCAGGTCGTCGTCGCCGAGCGCGTAGGACAGCCGCAGGTAGCCGCTGGGGCCGAACGCCTCGCCCGGCACGACGGCTACCTCGACCTCCTCGAGGACCAGCTCGGCGAGCTCGGCGGACGTCGTGGGCGTGCGCCCCCGGATCGTCCGGCCCAGGACGCCGGACACGCTGGGGTAGGCGTAGAACGCGCCGAGCGGCATCGGGCAGACGACGCCGGGCGCCTCGGACAGCATCGCGACCATCGTGCGGCGGCGGCGGTCGAACGCGTCCCGCATCCGCGCGACGTCGTCCAGCGGCCCGGTGAGCGCGGCGACCGCGGCGCGCTGGGAGACGTTGGCGACGTTGGACGTCAGGTGCGACTGGAGGTTCGTGGCGGCCTTCACCACGTCCTTCGGGCCGATCATCCAGCCGACCCGCCAGCCGGTCATCGCGTAGGTCTTGGCGACGCCGTTGAGGACGACGCACCGGTCGGCGAGCTCGGGGACCACCACCGGCATCGACGGTGCCTGAGCCCCGTCGTAGCGCAGGTGCTCGTAGATCTCGTCGGTGACCACCCAGATGCCGTGCCGCGCGGCCCACTCGCCGATCTCGCGCACCTGATCGGGCGGGTAGACGGCGCCGGTCGGGTTCGACGGCGAGCAGAACAGCAGCACCTTCGTGGCCGGCGTGCGGGCTGCGTCCAGCTGGTCGACCGAGACGAGGTAGCCGGCGTCCGCCCCGGCGAACACCTCCACCGGGACGCCGCCGGCCAGGCGGATCGCCTCGGGGTACGTCGTCCAGTAGGGGGCCGGGAGCAGCACCTCGTCACCGGGGTCGAGGAGCGTGGCGAACGCCTCGTAGACCGCCTGCTTGCCGCCGTTGGTGACCAGCACCTGGTCCGCAGACACCTCGAGGCCGGAGTCCCGAGCGGTCTTGTCGACGATGGCCGCCTTGAGCTCGGGCAGCCCGCCGGCGGGCGTGTAGCGGTGGTTGACCGGGTCCGTGCACGCCCTCGCCGCGGCGTCCACCACGTGCCGGGGCGTCGGGAAGTCCGGCTCGCCGGCGCCGAAGCCGATCACCGGGCGGCCGGCCGCCTTGAGCGCCTTGGCCCGGGCGTCGACGGCCAGCGTCGCGGACTCGGCGATCGAGCCCACCCGCGCCGAGACGCGGCGGGCGAGGGCCTGGGTCTGCTGGTCGGCCCCGGCCGACGGTGTCTGAAGGTCGCTCACGACCGACGATGCTGCCACTGGCCTCCCGGGCCCGGCCAGGCACGTCCAGGGTGCGGACCTGCGGCGTTCGACCGCGGGCAGCGTTGCGCGTACACTCTCCCGAGGCGGTTGACGGCCGCGACGCTGGAGCCTGCCCGTCGGGCACCAGGTGCGGTGAGCCGACCGTCGTAGGGCAGTGGCGCAATTGGCAGCGCACCGGTCTCCAAAACCGGCGGTTGTGGGTTCGAGTCCCTCCTGCCCTGCGGTGACGACCAGACTCAGGCGACCAGACAGCGAGGACCAGTGACCGAGACCCGCGCGGGCAGTGCCGGGGGAGAAAGCCCCAGCACTGCGCAGCGAGGCAGGCGTGGCGGTGGACGGGCCAACCTGTTCGCCCGGATCCTGGTCTTCCTGCGTCAGGTCGTCGCCGAGCTGAAGAAGGTCGTCCGGCCCACCCGGAGCGAGCTGCTGACGTACACCTCCGTGGTGCTGGTGTTCGTCATCGCGGTCATGGTCTACGTCTCCGGGCTGGACCTGGCCTTCGGCCGGCTCGTGTTCTTCGTGTTCGGTGGCGGGGCCTGACCCCGAGCCGGCCGCCGTCCCCGAGCACCGTCCACACCGCAGCGCAGCCGCAGGCGAGAAGGAGAGTCCCCACCGTGTCCCAGGACCCGACCACGGACGACGCCGTCGTGACCGACGTCGCCGCGCCGGACGTCGCGGAGGCGGAGACCGACCCCGCCGAGGAGTTCAAGGCCCAGCTGCGCCGAGCCCCCGGCGAGTGGTACGTCGTCCACTCCTACGCGGGGTACGAGAACCGGGTGAAGGCGAACCTCGAGAACCGCATCTCCAGCCTCAACATGGAGGACTACATCTTCCAGGTCGAGGTGCCCATGGAGGAGGTCACCGAGATCAAGAACGGCCAGCGCAAGCTGGTCCGCCGCGTCCGGATCCCGGGCTACGTGCTGGTGCGCATGGAGCTCACCGACGAGTCCTGGGGGGCGGTGCGGCACACGCCCGGCGTCACCGGGTTCGTCGGCCACACCCACCAGCCGGTGCCGCTGAGCCTCGACGAGGTCTTCTCGATGCTCGCCCCGACCCTGCAGCCCAGCCAGGCGGCGACCAAGGGCGCCGCCGCGGCCAAGGCCGCGACCCCCACGGTCGTGGACTTCGAGGTCGGGGAGTCGGTCACCGTGATGGAGGGGCCGTTCGAGACCCTTCCCGCCACGATCTCCGAGATCAACCCGGACGCCCAGAAGCTCAAGGTGCTGGTCTCGATCTTCGGCCGGGAGACGCCGGTCGAGCTCTCCTTCGGCCAGGTCGCCAAGATCTGAGCCGAGGGCCCGTTCCCATCCTGAGGTACCCGAGGTAAGGACCCGAACCGCAATGCCTCCCAAGAAGAAGGTCGCCGGCCTCATCAAGCTCCAGATCAACGCTGGGGCTGCGACGCCGGCGCCGCCGATCGGTCCCGCGCTGGGCCAGCACGGCGTGAACATCATGGAGTTCTGCAAGGCCTACAACGCGGCCACCGAGTCGCAGCGGGGCAACGTGATCCCCGTGGAGATCACGGTCTACGAGGACCGTTCCTTCACCTTCGTCACGAAGACCCCGCCGGCCGCCGAGCTCATCAAGAAGAAGGCCGGCATCGACAAGGGCTCCGGCACGCCGCACACCGCGAAGGTCGCCACCCTCAGCGCCGAGCAGGTGCGCGAGATCGCCGAGCAGAAGATGGCCGACCTCAACGCCAACGACGTCGAGGCCGCCATGAAGATCATCGCCGGCACCGCCCGGTCGATGGGCGTGACCGTCGAGGCCTGACCCGGCCCGGCACCGACCCCAGTGGCAGGGCCCGCGCTGGCCCACCGACCACGACTGATCCCGAACGCAGGAGCAGACATGAAGCGCAGCAAGAGCTACCGCGTGGCGGCCGAGAAGGTCGACCGCAGCAAGCTGTACGCCCCGCTGGACGCCGTCCGGTTGGCCAAGGAGACGTCGCCGACGGCGTTCGACGCGACCGTGGAGGTCGCGTTCCGCCTGGGCGTCGACCCCCGCAAGGCCGACCAGATGGTCCGCGGCACCGTGAACCTGCCGCACGGCACCGGCAAGACCGCACGGGTCCTGGTCTTCGCCACCGGTGAGCGCGCCGAGCAGGCCACCGCCGCGGGCGCCGACATCGTCGGCGCCGACGAGCTCATCGAGAAGGTCGCCGGCGGCTTCCTCGACTTCGACGCCGTCGTCGCCACCCCCGACCTGATGGGCAAGGTCGGCCGCCTCGGACGCGTGCTCGGCCCCCGCGGGCTGATGCCGAACCCGAAGACCGGCACGGTCACGATGGACGTCGCCAAGGCCGTGACCGACATCAAGGGCGGCAAGATCGAGTTCCGGGTGGACCGGCACGCCAACCTGC
>JBMOMI010000336.1:0-4287 GCA_049325235.1 Actinomycetota bacterium
ACGACGTCCGCCTTCTGCAGCTCCTGGCCGATCGCCCGGCCGGAGTCCCCGGCCTCGATCTGCACCTGCACCGTCCCGGTGCCCGACCCCTCGTAGTCGGTCGGCTCGAAGAAGCCGGCCACCACCGGCCGGACGACGCCCCACACGACGAATGCCGCGCCGCCGAACAGGGCGAGCGCCGTCACCAGGGCCACCGTGGCGCGACGGCGCCGCCGCCTCTGCCGCTCGCGCAGCGCCCTCGCCGACCGGCGCGCGTGCTGGTCGGTCGCGTCGGGCAGCTCCGAGAGCGGCAGCTTCTTCGCGCTCATGCGAGCGGCGTCTCCTCCTCGTCGCCGGCCGGTCGGTCCGGCCCGGGCCCGGGGTCGACGACCGACCCCGGCGCTCGCCCCGACGCGCGTTCCGCGTCCAGAGCGGTCTGCAGGACCATCACCGCGGCGACCTGGTCGACCACGGAACGGTGCCTGCGCCCCCTGACACCTGCGTCGTGCAGCGCCCGGTGGGCACTCACGGTGCTGAGCCGCTCGTCGACGAGGCGGACCGGGACGGGCGCCACCCGACGAGCCAACGTCAAAGAGTAGTCAAGAGCAGCCTGCGCCGCAGCCCCCTGGCGGCCCGATAGGGACGTCGGCAGCCCCACCACCACCTCGATGGCGCCCCGCTCGGCGACCTCGGCGGCGATCCGCTCCACGTCGGACAGCCCCCGCGGGTCGCGCCGCAGCGTCTCGACCGGGGAGGCGATGAGGCCGCTCGCGTCGCACGCCGCGAGCCCGACCCGGACCGAGCCGACGTCCACGCCCAGGCGGACGCCGCGCCGGAAGCCCTCGGCGGTCACTGCCCCGAGGTCACCTTCTCCCCGACGGCGTGCTCGAGCCGGACCAGCGCCTCACCCACCTTCGCCGGGTCGGTGCCACCGCCTTGCGCGACGTCGTCCTTGCCGCCGCCGCCGCCGCCGAGCACCTGCGCGGCCAGCCGCACCAGCTCACCGGCCTTCACGCCCCACTGCCGCGCCTGCTCGTTCGTGGCCACGACCACCAGCGGGCGGCCCTTCGCGACGCCGGCCACCGCGACCACGGCCGGGCGGCCCTCGCCGAGCCGGCTCCGGACGTCGAGGGCAAGCGAGCGGACGTCCTCCGCGCTCGCCTCGCCCGCGTCGTGGGTCACCACGGCGACGCCGTACACGTCCCGGGCGGCACCGGCCAGGCCGCCGGCCGCGGCGAGCACCTGCTGCCTGCGGACCTCGGCGATCTGCTTGTCCGCCGCCTTCATCTGCTCGAGGATCCCGGCGACGCGGTCGGGCAGCTCCTCGGGACGCACCTTGAGCATCTGGGTGAGCTGGCCGACCAGGGCGTGCTCGCGCGCCAGGTACGAGTAGGCGTCGACGCCGACGAGCGCCTCGACCCGGCGGACGCCGGACCCGATCGACGACTCCCCCAGCAGCTTCACGAGCCCCAGCTGGCCGGAGCGCTGTGCGTGCGTGCCGCCGCACAGCTCCCGCGCCCAGTCACCGACGGAGACGACGCGCACGCGGTCGCCGTACTTCTCCCCGAACAGCGCCAGCGCGCCGGACGCCATCGCCTGCTCCTGCGACATCACCTCGGCGTGCACCTCGAGGTCCTCGGCGAGGAGCGCGTTCACCCGGTGCTCGACGTCGTTCAGCACGGACGGCGGAACCGCGGAGCCGGCGTTGAAGTCGAACCGGAAGCGACCGGGCGCGTTCTCCGACCCGGCCTGGGTTGCCGTGTCCCCCAACGCTTCTCGGATCGCCTTGTGCACCATGTGCGTCGCCGTGTGCGCGCGGCTGATCGACCGGCGCCGTTCGACGTCCACGACCGCCTGCGCTACCGCACCGACCGTCACCTCACCGGAGAGCACCCGCGCCCGGTGCACGATCAGTCCGGCGATCGGCGACTGGACGTCGTCCACCTCGACGACCGCGTGTCCACCGGCGCTGTCTCCCAGCAGGATTCGTCCGGCGTCCGCGAGCTGACCGCCGCCTTCGGCGTAGAACGGCGTGCGGTCGAGCACCAGCTCCACCGAGTCACCGGCCCGCGCGACCGGCGACGGGACGCCGCCCACCAGGATGCCGGCGACCCGCGCCTCGGAGACCACCTCGTCGTAGCCGGTGAAGTCCACGGACCGCCCGAGCCCGTCGGCGAGCGACCGGTACACCGAGGTGTCGACGCGGCCGGTCTTCTTGGCCCGTGCGTCCTCCTTCGCCCGGCGCCGCTGCTCCTCCATCAGGCGGCGGAAGCCCTCGGCGTCGACGTGCACCTCCTGCTCCGCCGCCATCTCCAGGGTGAGGTCGATCGGGAAGCCGTAGGTGTCGTGCAGCTGAAAGGCCTTCTCCCCGCTGAGAACCGCGGAGCCGGGGTGCCCGGCGCGCTCCTTGGCCTCGCGGACCGCGACGTCGAGGATCGTCGTCCCCGCGGACAGGGTGCGCAGGAACGCCTCCTCCTCGCCGAACGCGACGGTGGAGATGCGGTTCCAGTCGCGCTCGAGCTCGGGGTACGACGCCTTCATCGCGTCGCGCGACACCGTCAGCAGCTCTGGCAGCGTCGCGCCGTCCACACCGAGCAGGCGCATCGAGCGCACCGCGCGGCGGATCAGCCGGCGCAGCACATAGCCCCGCGCCTCGTTCGACGGCGTGACACCGTCACCGATGAGCATCAGCGCGCTGCGCACGTGGTCGGCGACGACCCGCATCCGCACGTCGTCGTCGTGGTTGTCGCCGTAGCGCTTCCCCGACATCGACGAGGCGTGCTCGATGACCGGGTACACCTCGTCGATCTCGTACATGTTGTCGACGCCCTGCAGCAGGAAGGCCACCCGCTCCAGGCCCATGCCGGTGTCGATGTTCTTCGCCGGCAGCTCCCGGACGACGCGGAAGTCCTCCTTGGAGCGCACGTCGTCCAGCTCGTACTGCATGAACACGAGGTTCCAGATCTCGAGGAACCGCTCCTCGTCGACGACCGGGCCGCCCTCGCGGCCGTACGCCGGACCGCGGTCGACGTAGATCTCGCTGCACGGGCCGCCCGGACCGGGCTGGCCCGTGTGCCAGTAGTTGTCCTTCTTGCCGCGCCGCTGGATCCGGTGCTCCGGCAGCCCCGCGACCCGCCGCCAGAGGCCGGCCGCCTCGTCGTCGTCCTCGTAGACGGTGACCCAGATCGTGTCGGGGTCGAAGCCGTACCCGCCGGCGTCCTGGCTCGTCGTGACGAGCTCCCAGGCGTAGGCGATCGCGCCTTCCTTGAAGTAGTCGCCGAACGAGAAGTTGCCGTTCATCTGGAAGAACGTGCCGTGCCGCGTGGTCTTGCCGACCTCCTCGATGTCGAGGGTGCGCACGCACTTCTGCACGCTCGTGACCCGCTTCCACGGCGGCGTCTGCTGGCCGGTCAGGTAGGGGATGAACGGCACCATGCCCGCGACCGTGAACAGCAGGGTCGGGTCGTCGGACACCAGCGAGGCGCTCGGCACGACCGCGTGGTCGTTGCGCTCGAAGTAGCGCAGCCAGCGTCGGCGGATCTCGGCGGTCTGCATCAGGTTCTTTCGCGTCAGTCGTGCGAGCGGGTGGGGTTCTCCAGGAGCTGCCGGGCGGTCTCGGGGTCGATCGTGCCGGTGTCGATGCCGAGAGCGAGGCGCAGCTCGTTCTCCCGCTGCTCCATGCCCTCGCGCACCGCGGCGGCGAACTCCTTGAGCCCCTCGCCGAGGCCGGCCAGGCCGTGCGCCATCCCCTCGGGCGTGTACTGGCTCGCCGTCTTCGTCACCTTGCGGACGACGAGGACGCCGGCGACCGCGCCGAGCGCGGCCCAGAACATGCGCGGCACGGGTCAGCCCCTCCTGCGGATGCGGCCGGCGCCGGTGCTGCGGCCGCTCATCGCCTGGCGCACGCCGTAGCTGAACGCGGCGACCTTGACCACCGGCGAGCCGAGCGTCGCGGCGAACAGCGCGGTGAGGGCGGAGACGTTGGTGGCGACCTGCGCGGCGTTCGTCGTGATGGTGTCGATCTTGACCATCTGGTCGTTCGTGTGGGTCACCGTCGTGGTGACCTCCTGCAGCAGCGGGACCGACTCGTCCGACAGCCCGCGGATCGTCGTCCGCGTCTCGTCGAAGACCCTGCCGAGCTTGATCAGCGGCACGGCCAGCAGGCCGACGAGCAGCACGAACGCGATGGCGGCGATCAGCCCCGCGACATCTCCAGCGGACATGCCGGCGACCCTATCGCGGGGCTGCCGGGGCGGCCCGCCCCGCGCCCGGTGGTGATCGTTTGCTGCGATCCGACGGACACGCCGC
>JBMOMI010000337.1:0-4277 GCA_049325235.1 Actinomycetota bacterium
CTCGGGGTCGAGTGCGATCGGCCGAAACGTACGGTACGCCCGTATAGCCCGCTTTAACACAGAGCGAGCGGGTCGTGACCGCGAGGTCACCGCCGATCGGTGCGCACCAGCACCGGCCCCGCGCCGCCGACCGGGCTGCGCGGGTCAGGGGCGAGCTTCGCCAGCGCGGACCACGTCGCGGAGCTGCCGCACCGGCCAGCGGCGGGCCGGACGTCGACGTCCCGGACAGGTCGCCGAACTCCGGCTCAGCGGTCGGGTTTGTCGTGTCGACGGCGGCGAGCACGTCCACACCGGGCGCCGACACGTCCGGCTCGAGGACGTCGGACACCGCGGGCCCCGGCCCGCGGGAGCTGGAAATCGGACTCAACGAGGCGGGGCCCGAGAGGCCGCGCGGCGCTGTCTACGGCAGCCAGCCTGTGACGGCGCGGACGAACTCCCGCAGGTCGGCCAGATCGCTCAGTCGCCGGAGCACGACGCCGTCGTCGACGTCGACGTACTCGTGCACGAGGACGTTGCGGAAGCCCACGGCCAGGCCCCCATCCCTGCGACGCGCAGATGTGCTGGGCAACGTCGATGCACGCCTCGACGGCGGTGATGAAGGCGTACTTGACCCCGCGCAGCCACACGGGGTCCGCACGCCGCCGGGCGTCGGCGCGTGCCTCGGACTCCAGGAAGGAGATGTCGTCCGTCACCGACCGCAGCAAGCGGAGGACGCGCGTCTCGTCAACCACGGCGTTGGTACTCCGCGAACTCCCGGTGGGCACGCCGGATGCGCGGGAGCTCGTCGAAGTAGATCTTCCGCGTGCTGGCGACCCAGCGAACGCGAGCGGGAGGGTCGTCGTCGAAGAGCAGCACGCCCTCGACCGCGACCCGGCCGGCCAGCTCGAGGGGCGCCGTGTCCAGCACGAGCAGGTCCACGTCGGGAGGCAGCAGGACCTCGAAGGAGGCCGGCGCGCCCGTTCCCCACCACGCGGCGACGTCGAGGTCGGAGTCCGGCCGGTGGTCTCCGCGGGCCCGGCTGCCGTGGACGAACGCGAACCGGGCGCCGGCCGCCCTCAGCTCAGCGACAGCTGCTGCCTGCCGGTCGTCGTCGTCCAGGACCACGTTGATCAGTCTCGCATGCGCGCCCGGTGCGGACCTGGCCACAATGGCCGCACGCGACCGAGAGAGGTGACCGCCGTGACGGAGGTCGGGCAGCAGACCGGGCAGCAGGTCAGTGAGCGGGAGGCCCGCGCCGTCGCCGAGGCGGCGCGCGAGACGGCTTGGGAGAAGCCGAGCTTCGCCAAGGAGCTGTTCCTCGGTCGCCTGCGGCTTGACCTCGTGCACCCGTACCCGCGAGAGGCTCCGGACGACGCCGCACGGGGGGAGGCGTTCCTGGAGAAGCTGCGGGACCTCTGCCGCACGCTGGACGGGTCCGTCGTGGAGCGGGACGCCAAGGTGCCTGCCGACATGGTCCGGGGCCTGGCCGATCTCGGCGTGTTCGGGATGAAGATCCCGGTCGAGTACGGCGGGCTGGGCCTGACCGCCCTGTACTACAACCGGGCACTGATGCTCCTCGGGTCGGTGCACCCGTCAGTGGGGGCGCTGGTCAGCGCCCACCAGTCGATCGGCGTCCCGGAGCCGGTGAAGATGTTCGGCACCGAGGAGCAGAAGAAGGAGTTCCTGCCACGCTGCGCCCGCGGGGCGATCAGCGCCTTCCTGCTGACCGAGCCGGACGTCGGGTCCGACCCGGCCCGCATGGCCTCCACCGCCGTCCCCACCGAGGACGGCGAGGCGTACCTGCTGGACGGGGTCAAGCTCTGGACGACGAACGGCCCGGTGGCCGAGCTGCTCGTCGTGATGGCGCGGGTGCCCAAGAGCGAGGGGCACCGCGGCGGCATCACCGCGTTCGTCGTCGAGGCAGGGTCCGAGGGCATCACCGTCGAGCGGCGGAACGCGTTCATGGGTCTGCGCGGCATCGAGAACGGGGTCACCCGGATGCACCAGGTGCGGGTGCCTGCCGCCAACCGGATCGGCGAGGAGGGCCAGGGCCTCAAGATCGCTCTGACGACCCTGAACACCGGGCGGCTCGCCATCCCCGCCACGTGCGCGGCCGCCGGGAAGTGGTGCCTGAAGATTGCCCGCGAGTGGTCGGCCGAACGGGTCCAGTGGGGCAAACCGGTCGGGCGGCACGGAGCCGTGGCGGGCAAGGTCGCGTTCATCGCGGCCACGACCTACGCGCTGGACGCCGTCCTGGACCTCAGCTCCCGCCTCGCCGACGAGGGACGCAAGGACATCCGCATCGAGGCGGCGCTGGCGAAGCTGTGGTCCAGCGAGATGGCGTGGCTGGTGGCCGACGAGCTCGTGCAGATCCGCGGCGGCCGCGGCTACGAGACCGCCGAGTCGCTGCGGGCGCGAGGGGAGCGGGCCGTCCCGGTCGAGCAGGTGCTGCGCGACCTGCGGATCAACCGCATCTTCGAGGGCTCCAGCGAGATCATGCGGCTGCTCATCGCCCGCGAAGCCGTCGACGCGCACCTGGCCGCCGCCGGGGAGCTGGCGGACGCCGAAGCCCCACTGGAGGCCAAGGCGCGAGCCGCCGTCCGCGCCAGCGGCTTCTACGCCCGGTGGCTGCCGCAGCTCGTGACCGGCCGGGGCCAGCTGCCGACGTCCTTCGCCGAGTTCGGCCCCCTCGCCGAGGAACTGCGGTACGTCGAGCGGCACAGCCGGCGCCTGGCCCGGTCGACGTTCTACGGGATGGCCCGCTGGCAGGCCGGCCTGGAGCACCGGCAGGCGTTCCTCGGCCGGGTCGTCGACATCGGGGCCGAGCTGTTCGCCATGACCGCGGTCGTGGTCCGCACCCAGGAGCTGCTCCGGCAGGATCCCCAGCGCGGCCGGGAGGGGAGGCAGCTCGCCGCCGTGTTCTGCGCCCAGTCGCGGCTGCGGGTGGAGCGGCTGTTCGATGCGTTGTGGGACAACACGGACGGCGTCGACCGCGCGCTGTCGGAGCGCGTGCTCGACGCGCGGTACACGTGGTTGGAGGACGGCGTCCTCGACCCGAGCGAGGGCACCGGCCCCTGGATCGCCCGCTGGGAGCCCGGTCCGTCGACGGAGGAGGACGTGCACCAGCCGTTCCTGTGACGGGCTCACCACTCCTCGCGGTACGGGCGGCCCAACGGGACGACGTCGGCCCAGGGGCCGTCGTCCTCCCAAGGGCCGTCGCCGCTCCAGCGGTCGTAGTCTCGGCGGCGCGCCGTCCACGGGTCGCTCGCGATCTGCTCCAACGTGTCGGTGAGCCAGCGATCGAACGGCGTGCCCTCCTCGGTCGCCAGTCTCGTCAGCCGTTCCTGCAGCAGCTCGGGCAGCCGGAGCGTCACCGGGTGACCGAGGCGGACCTGCGCTTCCGGTCGGTGCGCCATGTCCGGAAGCAGGTCGCCCAGCGGCGGGACCGGGACCCGAAGAGCGTCGCCGTCCTCGGCCAGCACCTGCAGCACGGCGGCCCAGACCCGGCGCTCGTCGCCCCAGCCGCTCGCCGGCCACCAGAAGCGGGGGCTGGCGCGGACGCGTAGTCGCCGCGCCAAGTCCGCGCCGCGGGCGCCGGCAGATGGTTCCAGCTCGACCCGGCGCACCTCGAGACGGTCGCCGCGGAGCCGGACGCCGACGAGCTCACCTGCTCCGGGGAGCCAGCCGGCGGGACCCGCCAGTCCGTCGGCGCTCGCGGAGGCGATGGCCTCGCCTCCGCTCTCCAGCGGAACCGACCGTCCGGCCAGCAGCCGCTGCAGCAGGCGCAGGTCGAAGGACGGGCTCAGGCGGCGCCCGTCGTGGCACCGGGTCGTGAACCACCGCCCGTCGAGCAGGTGGCGCGAGAAGGCGTAGCGGCCGCCGGGGATCTCCGGAGCCGCGTCGCCGTGGCAGGCCAGGGCCTGTTTCACGGAGGTGAGGGGGGTGCGAGACCGCGTGACCCCGGCGGCGACGCAGGCGTCCGTCAGCTCCTCCAGCGTCTGCGGGGAGCGCTGGCTCAACAGGCTCAGGCAGTACGAGGCGATCGTCATCCCGGAAGCCTCGCCCATCTGGCGCGGCTCCCGCTGGCGTCATCCACAGCGCAGCGGTCAAGCCGAGGACGCGGGGTCGTCGTCGCCGGTGTCGCTGCCGCGCCGTTCCCGGCGGCCGGGCACCAGGGGTCGGGCGCGTCGCCGGTAGACGCGGCCGGTGGGGCTGGTCCAGACGAAGGTGCCGGGCTGCGGCTGCTGGAGGGTCCAGCCACCGTGGGTCTTGGCGTTGTGCATGCGCTGGCAGGGGCT
>JBMOMI010000338.1:0-4270 GCA_049325235.1 Actinomycetota bacterium
CCGGTCAGGGCGGGTTCCTGCCGGAGTTGATCAAACGGGTGCTCGAGCGCGGCCTGGAGATCGAGCGGAGCGAGCACCTGGGCTATGAGAAGGGCGATCCGGCCGGGCGCGGCGCGCCGAACTCGCGAGCTTGTCAAGCCTTCTGTGTATGGCGGTGCGATGTGGTTGGTCTGGTCGAGTAGTTCCTCGACCAGGATCAGCTCGTCGCAGGACGGGCAGTGCCCGCCGGCGCCGGCTCGTCGGGTGAACAGGTTGCAGTCCTCGCAGCGGCGCTGGTCGGTGCGTTCGCCGCAGTCGTTGCACTCGTAGACGATCCCGGTCATTGATCAGTTCACCTCCGGCAGTCGGCCGGGGTAGGCGATGGTGAGCGCGTTGAGCGCCTGCTTCCAGCCGACGACGACCTGGCCTTCGACGAGTCGGCCGGCCGCGCTGCGCTGGGTGGGCGGCTTGCCGCGCTCCTTCTCCCGGGCGCGGGCGCGCTTGTCCTCGATGTCGCAGATCGCCAGCCAGAGCAGCTTGGTCACCGCGTCGTCGGAGGGGAAGTGGCCCCGGTTCTTGATGATCTTCCGGAGTTGGTAGTTCAGCGACTCGATCGTTATCTCCAGCCCGGGCGGCGTCCAGGGCTGTGACCTGCGGCGACGTGTCGAGGACGGTGTTCACGAGGCAGCGCCATGGTGGTCCGAGCCGGGCTTCAGCAGGGGCCGATTGTTGCTGAGCCGTGACCCCGTCGGCGTGCCTCGGGTGGCCCGTCGAGGTGAGCGACGGCGCGCTGGTCACCGAGTGCGTGGGCGAGCTGCCGGCGTAGTCGCTGGTTGTCCTCACTGAGCAGGCGGTTGCGTTCCTGAGCGGCCTGGAGCCGGGCGAGCAGTGAGGCGTCCGAGGTGCGTTGGGCGGCCGGGACCGAGGGCGTTGGGGCGCGCGTGGTGGCCTCGCGTAACCGCTCGATCTCACTGCGCAGGTCGGGCTGGGCGTAGAGCCAGGATCGGGAGACCCCGGCGTAGTTGGCGACGGCCCCGAAGGTGATCGGTGTGCCAGCCCGGTCCAGCTCCCGCAGGGCGCGGATTGCCTTGGCCCTGGTCAGCTCGTGCCGGTTGCGGGCCGCGGTGGTCAGGTGGCTGCTGTTGTCAGCACGCATCGGCGGGGTCCTCACATGCAGGGTCGTTCTCCAGCGCGGTGATGATGGTGTCGAGGTTGCAGGCGACGTGCTGGTTCATCTCGACCAGCCGGGTCTGGCCGCGGGCCTCGGCCGCGGTGATGATTTCGATGACCTGGCGCCGGTGCTCACGGTGCTGAGGCAGGAACTCGGCGGTGGTGATGAACATCGGGCAGGTCAGGCAGGCGTTCGCATGCGGACAGGTCTTCTGGACGGGTAGCCCGCAGAAGCCGTTCGGCAGGGCTTGGGTAGCCCGGCCGAGGCGCTGCTTGGCCCAGGCCGCTTCGGCCAGCGGCCCGTCGGGGTCCACCACGACGGGCTGTCCGGCGATGTCGACCTTGCGGGCGGCATCCCAGTGCCGTCGGACGGTGCTGTCATGCAGCCTGGCGTAGTGGCCGGACATCTGCGGTGAGTCGTGATCCAGGATCCGCCGAACGATCTCCTGCGGGACGTCACGGTTGATCAGTCGCGTGCCGAGGGTGTGACGCCACTGGTGCGGAGTCAGCCGGACCGGCAGGCCGTGGGCGTCACGGACCTCGCAGCGCTCCAGCCAGCGGTAGAGCGCAGCGCGATAGGTCGTGGCAGCGATGGGGGCCTGGCCGTCGGGGTTCTTGGTGAGGCGTGGGAACAGCCACGGACTGCTGCCGCTGCGCCGGGCTCGTTCGGCGGTGATCAGCGCATGCAGTTCCTCGTCGATCGGGACGAGCGCCTGCCGTTTCATCTTGTGGTTGTCGTAGCGCAGGTAGGGCGCCCCGTCAGCGTCGCTCACCACGCAGTCGGCGGGCAGCCGCAGCGCGTCCGTGACCCGCAGGCCGCATCGGATCAAGATCAGCGTGACGAGCCGGTAGGCGGGGTTGGTCCACCGGGCCAGCGCGTCGGGATGCTCGATCTGGGCCATCACCTGCTCGGCCAGCGCACGCGGGAGCGCTTCGGTGCGCTTCGGGAAGTCGGCGGTGAAGAACACAGCGGAGGACGGCAGCGTGTTGTCCCAGCGGTGCTGCCGGATCGACTGGAAGAAGGCGTTGAGCTGCCCGATGTAGACGCCGAACCGCTGCGGGCTATGCCCCTCCGCTCGCAGGTCCGCGAGGTAGCGCTCAAGCACGTCGCGGTCGACCCCGTCCAGCCCAGTGACGCCAAGACGTTGGCAGAACGCGGAGAAGCGGGTCAGCACGCCGAGGCCGCGACGCACTGTGGTGGCGTGCAGCCCGGTGCTCAGCCGCCAGCGCATCCAGCGTTTCGTCAGCTCGACCAGCCACGGCTGGCTGATCCCCTGGAAGGCGAAGGTCTCGTTGCCGACGAACCCGAGCCGGCGGAGCTGCCAGACCGGCCGTGGGTACTCCGCCTCCCAGCCACCGCTGTGCGCGAGGTCATCGACCTTGCGCCGAGCGAAGCGCAACAGTGCCCGCGAGGCTCCGTCTTGGGGGGCCGGATCGCTGCTGTGGGAGCGCCACGTGTCCTCAGCTCGGTCGAGCAGCGACGTCGTTCTGGTGTCGACCAGGAAGCGCGCCAGCCGGTTCACGACCGCCGGGGAGGTCTTGGACGTGCGGTCATCGTGCCGGCACTGCAGGGCGTACTGCATCTCCAGCTTCAGCTGGCTCCCGAGCTGCTCGAGCCGGATGGACTCATCGGCGGGCATGACAACCGCGCTGAAGGATCGTGCGAACGCCTCGGGGTCGCCTCGGCCCGCGACCTTCCAGCTGTTGGCGTGGCTGCGGCAGAACGGCATCTGCGCCTGCGGCCACAGCTCGCACCCAGGTATCCCGCAGGACCCGCCGGCGACGGGTGCCTTGATCGGCAAGGGTTGCTCCAGCCACGCGGTCAGGTCGCCGCGGCCACTGCGATCCCAACGTTGCCAGTGCAACTGGCAGATGCCCTGGCGGGAGACGCCGTAGCCGCAGCCGACCACGCGGCAAACCTGGTTCGGCAGTTCACGCTGCCAACGCGGATCGGTGGTGGCGGCGAACCAGGCAGGCTCCGGGCGGCCGGCGTCTTGCCAGCGCAGGTGATGGCCCGGACACAGCCCGGTGCTGTTACGTGCCGTGCGGGGACAACCCTTCACGCCGCAGGCGGTGCCGCCAAAGACGGGGTCGTCGACGGCGAACACGAGCGGGTCGGCGCGGAACTCAGGGCGCACCGCGGCCATCAGCTTGGCCAGCAGCGCCGAACGGCCCGGGTCCTCGACAGCCTGTCCAGGGGTGTTCACAGTCGCACCTGGCTGTCGGTGAACCAGCCGGCCTGTTCCAGCACCCGGCGGGCGTCCTCGGCGGTGAGATGACCGTAGATGTTGAGTGTGGTCGTCACCGACGCGTGGCCGAGTAGCGCTGAGACGACTTCGATCGGCACGCCGTCGCGCAGCATCCGGGTCGCCGCCGAATGCCGCAGCCAGTGCGGGTCGAACTCGATCCCGGTGCGCTGCCTCAGCCGGAGCACCAGGTCGTAGACCGACCGGTAGGACAAGGCCTGCCCGACCGGAGCGGCCCACAGGTTCACGAACACGTAGTCGCTATCGAGGTCGCGGTACTCCTCGTGCAAGTAGTCGGCGTACAACCGCAGCAGATCGGCACCGATCGGGATAGTGCGGGGCCGGCCTGACTTCGACCTGGCCCGGTTGTCGTTGACACGTGGCGTGATGGTGACCTCGCGTTCGGCGGCGGCGAGGTCCTCATGGCGCAGCCCGAGGGCCTCCCCGATCCGCATCCCGGTGTCATGCAACAACGCGAACAGCAGCCGGTCACGCAACCGGGTGCAGGCATCCAACAGGGCCTGTGTCTCCGCAGCCGTGAGCACCCTCGGAAGCTTGCGAGGAGCCCGCAGCGAGATCGCCCGATGCGGCTGTGGTGAGCCCTTGCTGATGTGGTGCAGGAACGGCTTCCAACCGACCCGCCCGCCAGGCCGCCAAAGGGTCAGCAACTCACCGACGTCGATGCCATGCCGCGCCTGGTGCTGATAGAAGGAGCTGACCGCCGCTTGCCAGCGTGATGGGACCACCTCGTTGCCACGAGCATGGGACCACCTGGAGGTGTGAGTGAGCATCACTTGGCCTCGCCGTCGGCGTCAACGGCGACGCGCCGGTGAGGGTCGCGTTGGCGGTAGGAGGGACCCTCGATGACGAGGGTG
>JBMOMI010000339.1:0-4270 GCA_049325235.1 Actinomycetota bacterium
AGAGTCGATCCGCCTCGTCCCGCCCGACCAGCACGAGATCCGACCGGCGCGCAAGCTCTCTGAGGCGTGGACCCGCCTCCTCGGGCGGCCACAAGCGGTCTCGGAAGTTCACGTCGAACGAGACGGTGTACCCCCTGCTCGGGGCGAGCAGCGCGTCGAGCAGCCGACCACAGGCCGCAGAGAGGCTGGCTGTGATCCCTGTGACGTGCACGTGCGAAACGCCCCTCAGCGCCGCGGGTGACACCTCGGACAGCCGAGAGGCTGCCGTCCCCGCGCGCAGGTAGACGACGTCGCGCGACAGGGACCACTCCTTGACGTAGGCGCCCGTGCGCTGGCCGGCCTCGACCTGAAGCCCACTGACGTCGACGTTCTCGCGTCGCAGCCGCCTCATCAGACGGCGACCCAGGACGTCGTCGCCCACGGCGCCGACGAACCGCACCGCCACGCCCAGCCGAGCCAAGTGGACCGCGACGTTCAGCTCGGCGCCACCCTCGCTGACCAGTGCGCTGCCCGAGTCCAGCAGGGACTCCCCGGGCGGCGACGCGAAGCAGACGAGAGGCTCGCCGACGCATGCGATGACCCCCGAGGAGTCCACCACCGTCACGAGGGCACCTCGCCGGCATCCAGGCCGGCCGCGATGGCCTCCAACGCGAGCCCCTGGCCCCAGGGCTGTGGCCGGTCGTCGCGGATGACCGAGTACCCGAAGGGGACGAGCTGCAGGACGGTGCCCGCACTGACCCGGGTCAGCACACCGTCCTCGAGGTAGGCGAGGGCCCCCCGGACGGCGAGGGCGCCGGAGCGCCGCAGCGCGTCCCGGTCGGCCCGGTCCAGCGGCAGCACGGTCCCCGCCCGCAGCATGGCTGCACCGATACCGGCTGCGGCGGAGGTCTCGAGGATGCCGCGGTTTTCCGCCTGGCTGTCGACGAGGACGTCCCAGACCCCGTGCTCAGGCTGCAGGCGGGCCAGTTCCCGTAGCTGCGTGCCGACACGCTGGGCCACCTCGTCGACGCCGGGCACGCCCTGCGCAAGGCTGCACAGCTCGACGCCCGCCAGGGCGGTCCAGGCGTTCGCCCGGCCCCAGAAGCTCCAGATCGTCTCTCCACGATGGGATCCGTGCGCGAAGAGTCCCGACTCCGGATGCTGCAGTACCTCGGCGTGCGCCAGCCACTGGCGCACCGCCTCGGTGACCAGGTCGTCCCGCTCCAGCAGCCGCCCGGCGTGCAGCAGGAAGGAACCGGCCATGAACACGGTGTCGGCCCACACGCCGTCGGGCCCGTGCTCCAGCGCACCGCCCGGCGCCCGCCCTGGGCGGGCCTCACCCTCCAGCCAGGTCAGGCAGTCGACCACCACGCGCCGCAGGTCGTCGCGTCCGGTGCCGAGCGCCGCAAGGGCCGCGGCAGCGCCGGGCGCCAGGTTGTTGACGTGCTCCAGGGGAAGGCCCCGGGCGGCGTGGCCGGTGACGAAGTCGACGACTCGGTCCGGCGGGGTCTGCCCTCGCGCTGCCGCGACGCGCAGCATGCCCAGCAGGCAGACCCCCTCTCCCCAGAACCACGACTTCAGACCGAGCCGCCACGTCGCATCGACCACGGAGTCGGCCGAGGCCTCCAGAGCCGGCCGGCGCAACGCCTCGGGAGGCAACGGCTGTCGCGGCGGCTCGGCATGCTCGGACGACGTCAGGTCCTCACCGGCCACGGGTGGTCCCCTCGGCGAGAACGGGGACGCCACTGGGCGGGCTGACCCGGGTGCCCCCGAAAAGGTCGAGCACGAGTCGGTGTCCCTGCCACTCCGCCTCGAGGCGCTGGTCCCCGAAACGGCAGATGGTCGCGGGGTTGTCGAGGTGCGGCGGATCCTCAGGAACACCCGTTGCGCCGAGGTCGACGGCGTGACCGTCGCGCAGGAACGCGCCGTCCCAGGAGAGCTCCAGGGAACGGCCGTCCGGCGCCGTCCACGTGAGCCGGTCACCTTCCTGCGCCGGCTCGGCGAGCCGGTCGAACCACCGCGAGAACGCCGCCGCAGCATCCGGATCGTCCGGGCCTGCGCCGCCCACCGTCGCCACCCAGACGGTACCCGGGCCGACCGGCGTCCACTCCTGCCAGGCCGTGTCCCCGGCGCGCACTGGACGAACGCCCCCGGGTGTGGCCACGGCGACGAACCCGTTGTCCACCCGCGCCGCGATCCAGCTTCCACGACGGCGCAGCTCGTTGCACCGGGCAGCCGGCAGCCACAGGTGCGTGCGCGCCTCGGGGTCCTCGGCGGGGAACGCGTGGACGGCGAGCACCGTGTCCCGGTCCTGCCGGGCATGAGGCAGAACCCGCTGGCCGGCCCAGGCGTTGGGTCTGGCGGAGCTGCCGTTGTCGGCGTTGGCCGGATGCGTGACGAACACCTGCACCTCGGGACCGAGGGTGGCGCCCCAGATGTGCTCCTGCAGACCGGGTAGCCCGGCGCGGTAGTCCTGGACGCTGGACAGCATGGCGCTCGGCGTTCGCCACACGCGGAGGTCGGACCCGTAGGGGCGAGAGAGCAGGTCGCGCTCGAAGGCATAGTGCCCGCGGAACACCTGCCGCCCCCACCACTGCTCCGGCTCGGAGCTGGCGAGTGCACGGATGATGTCCGGCGCCTGGTACGTGCGGGCGGTGGCGAGCGCCGTGACCGGCAGGACCGCGTCGTTGAGGGACCCGACCCCAGCAATGAGCCAGAGGATGGGCGCGGTCTCCTCGAGGCGGGAGGTCCGGAGGGTCTGCACGTAGGAGCGGCCGTGAGCGGCACCGTGGACGCCCCGCCACGAGTTGCAGGCAAGCGTCAGCAACGTCTTGTCCAGCAGAGCCTCGGCCTGCCGGCGCAGCTCGTCGTCGGTGTCCAGCTCGACGAGGGTGACCAGCGCGAGGGCGTCGATCGCCAGGTAGGCGTTCGAGTCGAACTCGCTGAAGCCGCCGTCCAGCTTGCGCCGGATCCAGGCGGACGCGCGCTGCCGGCCCTCCTCGGCGTGCTGGGCCCCGGTGCGGCCGTCGACCTCCAGCACCCGGTCGGGCCAGGCGGTGCCGACGAGACGCTGCGCGACGTGCCAGACGAGCTGGTGGTTCTCGGTGAAGTAGCACATCGCGTCCAGGCCCGGCTGCGTGATCCAGTACTTCATGCCGAGCAGCGCGTTCTCCACCCGCCCCCGAAGACCGTCGGGCCACGCGTCGGGCGAGATGCGGTGCCACAGGTGCATGAGACCGAGCACCTCGAAGTCCGCACAGTCACCACGGGTCAGGATGCGCGTGAGGGCCTGGTCGAGGTCCTGGGCTGCGGGTCCGGCGCCCGGGGAGAGGACTGCCCTGGCGAGCACCGAGGCGGTGGTGCCGCGGTGGGTCGCGACGTGCTCGAGCACCTCGTGACGCCACTGTTCCGGCGTTCCGGCCGGTCGCGACCGCTGCCGTTCGGGAAGCCGGGCCACGAAGAGCCGGCGGCTGACCGGCGTCTGCTGGTCGTCCAGCCTGACGTCGAGCCCCGTCTCCCCCGTCGTCAGCATCGACGCCGAGGCGACGTCGGCGCCGTCCTCGCTCGCGGGAGACGCCGGGCCCGGCCGGACCGTCTCGTCGCGGCCGGCTGACGTGCCACTCAGTGGGACGTCGGCGGTTCCGTCGGGGCCGAGCCGGACGGCGTGCTCGGACTTCCCGTCGACGGTCACTCTCAAGGCCGTTCCGGGTGGACCGACCAGCTGCGCGGTCGGGCCGGTCACCGCCCAGGACCGGCTGCCGACGTGCTCGAGCACGCGCTCGGCGGCGAGGCTGCGGTACTCGTCGGCGGCGGGGTTCGGCAGCACCACCCGCACCGGCAGCCCGAGGACGCGGACGCGCATGACGTGCCGGCACTCGCGGAAGGCGACCTGCCAGGTCGAGACGACGACGTCCGTCGTCCCTGACGGCAGGAGCACGGTGACTGAGCGGGCCTGCGGCTCCATGTAGGAGAAGCCGTCGTGCTGCAGGACGAGCTCCCCACCGACCCAGCAGGCGAACGGCCCTGTGCTCCACACCTCGAGCCGGCGCTCCTCGGCCTGGTCCACCTCGAGCTGGGTGGCCGCCACCGCCTCGCGGTACTCGGGGGTGAAGCAGAACTGGCTCCAGTCGACGAGCCCGTCAGAGGCGACGTGCCGCCGGGCCCACGTTGCCTGCCGCTGCCCACCGGTGGTCCGCCAGATGAGCGCGCCGCCCTCGGCGAGCTCAGGCAGGGCCTGCTCGGTCGGCAGCCGGTGGAGCTCGTACAGCCGGCGCTTGAGCGGTGCCACGTC
>JBMOMI010000340.1:0-4267 GCA_049325235.1 Actinomycetota bacterium
TGACCGAGGGCGGCCCCTTCCCGCCGGACAACCCGAAGGCCGGGTACACGGACATCCTCATCAGCTACACGTTCCGGCTGGCCTTCGGCGCCGGCGGAGCCGAGTTCGGCTTCGCGGCCGCCATCTCTGTCGTCCTGTTCCTGCTGACCGCCGTCATCGCCACGATCCAGTTCCGGTACACCCGGATCCTGGAGACGGTGAGCTGAAAGGCCTACCGCCATGAGCTCGACCAACCAGCAACCAGCCTCGGCCCCGGGCGGCGCACAGCGCGGCGGCATCGACGTCACGCTGGCAGCTGTCGAACGCACCCGCCGCGCCTACGAGCAACCACGCCTCAAGGGCCGGCGGTGGTGGCGCGAGGTCGGCTGGCGGCACGTGATCGGCATCGCGTTCGTGGCGTTCGCGCTGTTCCCGGTGCTGTACGTGGTATCTGCGTCGCTCAACCCGCTGGGCACCGTTGCGACGTCCGGCCTGATCCCACGGGATGTCGGCCTCGTCAACTACGAGAACCTCGTCGCCGGGCAGCGGGGTCCGTTCGTCCGCTGGTACGTCAACACGCTGCTGCTGTGCAGCATCGTCGCGGCCGGCCAGATCTTCTTCAGCGCCCTGGCGGCGTACGCCTTCTCGCGCTTCCGCTTCACCGGCCGCCGCGGCGGCCTGCTCGCGATCCTGCTGATCCAGATGTTCCCGCAGTTCCTGGCCATCGTCGCGCTCTTCTCGCTGTTCACGGCGATCGGCGAGGTCGTCCCGCGGATCGGCCTCAACACGCTGCCCGGCTACGGGCTGGTGCTCATGGGCGGCGCGCTCGGGAACGTCTGGCTCATCAAGGGCTTCTTCGACTCGATCCCCCGGGACCTCGACGAGGCAGCGGTGATCGACGGCGCGTCCCACACGCAGGTCTACTTCCAGATCATCCTGCCGCTCGTGCGGCCGATCCTCGCGGTGACCGGGCTGCTGGCGTTCGTCGCTGCGATCAACGAGTTCATCATCGCGACGATCTTCCTGACCGACAACAGCGTCAAGACCCTGTCCGTGGGCCTCTACGGCATCATCGACGGCGACCGCAGCAACAACCTGGGCATCTTCGCGGCGGGCGCGGTCCTGACCGCGCTGCCGGTGATCCTGCTGTTCCAGTACCTGCAGAAGTACATCGTCGGCGGCCTGACCGCCGGCTCGGTGAAGGGCTGACGTGGGCCGGCACGCCGCATCCGCGCCCCATCTGCTGGACCTGCCGCACCACGACGGGTCGCCGCTGTACCTGGACGACGACGCGCCGTCCCTCGGCGGCACGGTCACCGTGCGCCTACGGGTGCCGCACGCCTACCGCGCGCACGACGTCGTCGTCCGCCAGGTGCGTGACGGCGAGCCGCACCTGGTGACGGCGAGCGTGGAGCGCGAGGACGACGTCGAGACCTGGTGGGCCGCCGAGCTCACGGTGCACAACCCGGTGACGTCGTACCGGTTCTTCCTCCACGGGCAGGACGGCGGGTACCGCTGGCTCAACGCGTTCGGCCTGCACGAGCGCGACGTCACCGACACCCACGACTTCCGGGTCGTCACCCACGCCCCGCCGCCGGAGTGGGTGCGGGACGCCGTCGTGTACCAGGTCTTCCCCGACCGTTTCGCCCGTTCCGGCGCCGAGCACCCGACGCCGCCGTGGGCGGAGCCGGCCGCCTGGGACGACGAGGTGATCCACAAGGGGGACCGCGTCGAGCGGCAGTGGTTCGGCGGGGACCTCGCCGGCATCGAGGCCCACCTCGACCACGTCGTCGAGCTCGGCGCCACCGTGCTGTACCTGACCCCGGTGTTCGAGGCCGGCTCCAACCACCGCTACGACGCGGTGACGTTCGACCGCGTCGCACCGGAGCTCGGTGGCGACGAGGCGCTGGCGTCGCTGACCCGCGCCGCCCACGAGCGCGGGCTCAAGGTGCTCGGCGACCTCACCACGAACCACACCGGCGTCGGGCACGAGTGGTTCCGCCGGGCGGTGGAGGACCCGGCAGCGCCGGAGGCCGCCTACTACAGGTTCCGCGAGCACCCGCACGACTACGTCTCGTGGCTCGACATCCCGAGCCTGCCCAAGCTCGACCACACCTCCGCCGAGATGCGCCGGGCCCTCTACGAGGGACCCGACTCGGTCGTGGCACGGTGGCTGCGCGACCCGGTCGCGCTGGACGGCTGGCGCGTGGACGTCGCCAACATGACCGGCCGCTACGCGGACGTGGACCTCGCGCACGACGTCGCCCGCGCCGTCCGCGAGACGATGGCAGCGGTCGAGGCGGAGACCGGCCGCACGACGTGGCTGCTCGCCGAGCACGGCCACGACGCGTCGGCCGACCTGCTCGGCGACGGCTGGCACGGCACGATGAACTACTCCGGCTTCACCCGCCCGGTCTGGGCCTGGCTGACCGCACCCGGGCACGGCCTGACGTTCCTCGGCCTGCCCGTCGAGGTGCCCTCGCTGCCCGCGACCGCGGTGACGACGACGATGCGGGAGTTCGCGGCGTCCGTGCCGTGGCGGGCGTGGGCCACCGCCGCCACGCTGCTGTGCTCGCACGACACCCCGCGGATCCGCACCGTCGTCGGTGGCGGTACCGCCGGCGGCCTGGGTGCCGGGGACGCCGGACGGGACCGGCACCTGGCCGCGCTCGCCCTGCTCGCCGGGCTGCCCGGCGTCCCGACGGTGTTCGCCGGTGACGAGCTGGGCCTGACGGCCGTGGACGGCGAGCACGCCCGCACGCCGTTCCCGTGGCACCGCCGCCAGGAGTGGGACGACGAGACCCTGGTCGCGTACCGGACCTGGCTGCGCCTGCGGCGCGAGCGGGTCGCATTGCGCCGGGGCGGCCTGCGCTGGGTGCACGTCGGGCCGGACTCGGTGACGTTCCTGCGCGAGCACCCCACCGAGCGCGTGCTCGTCCACGTCGCGCGGGCCGACCACGAGCCGGTGCGCCTGCCGCTGCGCGCACTCCACCTCTCGGACGTCTCCGGGACGTTGGCCCTTTACGGGGACAGCCCGGTCAGAGAAGATGCCAGCACGCTGGTGCTGCCGGCCCTCGGGCCGGCCGCGCACGCGTACCTGCTCCCACCGCCCGGTGGGCGCTGACCCCTCACGACGGATCGTCCGGCACGTACCTGCCGGTGAGAGGACACACACCATGGCCACTGTCACCTTCGACAAGGCGACGCGCGTCTACCCCGGGTCCGACACCCCGGCAGTCGATGCCCTGGACCTGCAGATCGCCGACGGGGAGTTCCTCGTCCTGGTCGGCCCCTCCGGCTGCGGCAAGTCGACGTCGCTGCGGATGCTCGCCGGGCTCGAGGACGTCAACGAGGGCCGCATCCTCATCGGTGACCGCGACGTCACCAACGTGCAGCCCAAGGACCGGGACATCGCCATGGTGTTCCAGAACTACGCCCTGTACCCGCACATGACGGTCGCGGACAACATGGGCTTCGCGTTGAAGATCGCCGGGGTCAAGAAGGACGAGATCCGGCGCCGGGTGCTGGAGGCGGCCAAGATCCTGGACCTCGAGCAGTACCTCGACCGCAAGCCGAAGGCCCTGTCCGGCGGTCAGCGCCAGCGCGTCGCGATGGGCCGGGCGATCGTCCGCCAGCCGCAGGTGTTCCTCATGGACGAGCCGCTGTCCAACCTCGACGCCAAGCTGCGTGTGCAGACGCGCACCCAGATCGCGCAGCTGCAGCGGCGACTCGGGGTCACCACGGTGTACGTCACCCACGACCAGGTCGAGGCGATGACGATGGGGGACCGGGTCGCCGTGCTCAAGGACGGCCTCCTGCAGCAGGTCGGCTCGCCGCGCGAGCTGTACGACCACCCGAACAACGTGTTCGTCGCCGGCTTCATCGGCTCCCCGGCGATGAACCTCCTCGAGCTCAAGGCGGTCGACGGCGGCGTCGAGTTCGGCGACACGACGTACCCGGTGGCGCGCGAGGTGCTGGGCGAGGCGGGTGGGGGCCAGGTGACGGTCGGTGTCCGCCCCGAGGACCTCGAGACCGCCGAGCACGGCCTGCCGGTCGAGGTCGCCGTCGTCGAGGAGCTCGGCGCCGACGCGTACGTGTACGGCACCACGACCATCCACGGCGAGGACCACGAGATCATCGCCCGCGTCGACGGCCGCACGCCGCCGCAGAAGGGCGACGTCGTGCACTTCCGGCCCAAGGAGGGGCACGTGCACCTGTTCTCCACCAAGGACGGGCACCGCCTCGGCGGCTGACCCGCACCGGCCGTGCGAGGTCGTGGCCGCGCAGG
>JBMOMI010000341.1:0-4234 GCA_049325235.1 Actinomycetota bacterium
GCCGTCCCCGTGCTGCAGGCGGCGCGGGACGTCGCGGCCCTGCACGGCGCGCCGGTGCTGGCCGTGCACGCCTACCGGCCGCGTCCTGAGGAGTCGGACGTCGTGGCACGGGTACGGGCCGAGCGGTTCCTCGCCCACGTCGTCGCCGAGACCGGCGGGGTGGGCCCGGCCCCGGTCCGCACCGGGGCGGTCGTGCGGACGTTCGTCACGTCGGGCCCGGTGCTCGAGGCGATCCGGCAGCAGGCCGCGCGCGCTGCGATGCTCGTCCTCGGCACGCGGGGGCCGGCCGCCCTGGCCGGGCTGGCGATGGAGTCGGTGAGCCGTGCGGTGCTCGACGACCCGCCCTGCCCGGTGCTCGTGCTCGTGCCGCGGGCGGCCCGTCGCCTCCCGGCGGCGTCCGGGACCAACGACCCGCGCACCGAGGCCCGACGGCCCTGACCTCCATCCGGTCTGCACCGGCAGGGTGGGCACATCAGGCGCCGAGGACGGCGCAGAGCTGGTCAGGGACCGAACGGAGGAGGTTGCGATGACCGTCGCACCCGAAGGGCGCAAGGCGAGTGCCAGGTTGCCCGAGCAAAGAGTGAGCGAGCCCGCAGCCGAGGCCGTCGGCCCTCGGACCGCGGGCTCCACGGCCTTCCGGTACACGGCCGCCGTCCTGCGGCTGAGCCTCGGCTGGGTCTTCCTGTGGGCGTTCTTCGACAAGCTGCTGGCGCTGGGCTTCCGCACCGGCCGCAACGACGAGACGGGTGCTGTCGACTACTTCGGTGACGCCGCGTGGATCAACGGCGGCTCGCCGACCGAGGGCTTCCTCAGCTTCGGCACCAAGGGCACGTTCGCCGACTTCTTCAGCAGCTTCGCCGGCGCGGCCTGGGCCGACTGGCTGTTCATGATCGGCCTGGCCGGCATCGGGATCGCGTTCATGGCCGGCGTGGCGATGCGGATCGCCGCGGCGGCCGGCGCGCTGCTGCTGGTCCTCATGTGGCTGGCCGCGCCGCCGATGGCGCTGCCGGCGGGCAACAACCCGTTCATGGACGACCACCTCGTCTACGCGATCGCCATGGTCGCCCTGACCCTGGCGGGCGCCGGCTACACGCTCGGTCTCGGCAGGTACTGGGACCGGCTGCCGGTCGTGCGTGACTACGGGCTCCTCAAGTAGAGCGGGAGCCCGTGCCCGGTGGGCGGGTGGATGCACCACCCGCCCACCGGGCGCTGTCGGTCACCATAGGTGGATGACGCGGCCGGGGGTGGGCAGACGGTGGCGCCCTGCCAGCGCCCAGGGTGAGCTCCGGCTGCTCGTCGGCGTGTTCGCGGTGACCCTGGCGCTCACCCTGCTGGCCGCGGCCCTCGTCGCCGAGGGCATCGGCGACGCCGCCCGCACCCGGGCCGCCGTGGACCGGGTGGACCGGTCGGTGCAGTCCCTGCACGAGGCGTACGCCGTCCAGATGTCCGCGAGCAGCGGCTACGTGATCGGTGGCCCCGCGCACCTGCTCGAGCGCGTCGACGAAGGGCGGGCCGCCGAGCTGGAGGAGCTGGCCCGGCTCCGGCTGGACCTCGCCGACCACCCGGCGGCGCTGACCGCTCTGGACGTGACCGAGACGGTCGCGCAGGAGTGGCGCGAGCTGGCCGCGGCGCAGGTCAGTGCCCGGCGGACGGGCGGGAGCACGGACGCGGTGGCGTGGACCGGGGTGCTCGCCGCCTACGACCGGGTCGTGGACGCCGTGGAGCAGCTCCGCGTCGGCACCTCCGCCCGGGAGGACTCGCTCATGGCCGAGGTCCGGGCCGAGCAGCGGTCCGCGCTGTACCTCCTGATCGCCTCGCTCGCCGTGAGCGTCGCAGCGCTCGTGCTCCTCGTGCGCCGGTTCTCGGCGGTCGTCGTGCAGCCGCTGGCCCGGCTCGCCGAGGACGCCGCGGCGGTGGCCGGCGGGGACGTCGGTCGCGCGCTGCGGGTCGGCGGGCCGAGCGAGATCCGGCGGCTCGCCGCCAGCGTCGAGGCGATGCGCGAGCGGCTGCTGCGCGAGCGTTCCCTGGCCGCCCGGCGCAGCCTGCTCACCGGGCAGGAGGAGGAGCGCCGGCGCCTGGCCATGGGCATCCACGACGACAGCGTGCAGGCCGTGCTGGCGGCGTCACTGCGCCTCCAGCGGCTGCGCCGGCAGCTGCGAGCCAGTGACCCGGAGACCGTCACCCTGGTCCACCACGTGCAGGCGGACCTGGAGGAGGCGATCAGCCGGCTGCGAAGAATGATCTTCGAGCTGCATCCCCCGACCCTCGACCGGGACGGCCTCGAGGCCGCCATGCGCCTCTACCTGGCGGAGACCTTCGACCCGGCCGGTGTGACGTGGTCCCTGGAACGCTCCGGCGAGGTGCCGGACGACCCGGTGACGACGTCCCTGGTGTACCGCCTGTTCCGGGAGGCGGCGCTCAACGTGCTGCGCCACTCCGGGGCCGAGCACGTCGACGTCCGGCTCGAGGCGGACGCCGAGGAGGTCCGCGTCGAGATCGTCGACGACGGCGTGGGGTTCGACCCGTCCGCCGAGCGGGTTCCCGTTCCGGGTCACCTCGGGCTGCTGTCCAGCCGGCAGCTCTGCGAGGCCGCGGGCGGCCGGTGGAAGGTGGACAGCGCGCCCGGGCACGGGACGACGGTGCGCTACGGGGTCCCGGTCGGCGTGCCCTGATCCCCGGCGGGGGTCACGACACCCCCTCGCCGAGGTCCACCAGCCCGGCGCGGACGGCGCGCACGACCGCCTCCAGGGAGGTGTGCACGCCGAGCTTGCCCATCGCCGAGCGGATGTGGTTGCGGACCGTGTGCTGGCTCAGGTGCAGCGTGGTCGCGATCTGCGCGACCGACCGGCCGTCGGCCAGCGCCTGGAGGACCTCGACCTCGCGGGCCGACAGCTGCTGGTGGGCCATCCCGTCCCGGCGGTCCCGCACGATCGCCGCCATCGCGGCGCGGGAGAAGTGCGCCTCCCCCCGGGCGACCGACCGGACGGCGCTGACCAGCTCCTCGGCGTCGGCGTCCTTGCGCACGAACCCCATCGCGCCCGCCTCGACGACCTGGGACAGCGCCTCGTCCTCGCGGGAGGCCGTCACCGTGATCACCCGGCTGGACGGGGACGCCGCCAGCACCGCCGAGATGGCCTCCGCGCCGCGCGCGTCCGGCAGCCGGAAGTCGATGAGCACGACGTCGGGGCGCAGCGCCGCGGCCATCGACGCGGCCCGCGTGGCGGTCTCGGCCTGGCCGACCACGTCGATGTCCGGCTCGTCGTCCAGGACGGCGGCGAGGCCTGCGGCCACCATCTTGTGGTCCTCCACGAGGAGCACGGAGATGGTCCCACCCGCCATGCCGATCAGCGTAGCCAGGCGCACCTCTCCCGGGGGGCGTGATCGCGTCAGGGGAGCTCGCCGTTCTGCCGCACCCGGACGACGCCGGGCACCGTCCGGGCCAGCACCGCGGCGATGCGCTGGCGACGCTCCGGGTGTGGTCCGCTGACCGCGACCACGCCGTCGTCGACGTCGACGTGCCAGTCGGTGCCCTGCCCGAGCTCGTCGAGCAGCCGCAGCACGTCCCGGCGGATGTCGTCGTCCGGCCTGGCGAAGCTGCGCAGCAGGTCCCGGCGCGCCACGACGCCCACGACCCGCCGGCCGTCGCACACCGGCGCGGCCTTGATCCCGTGGTCGAGCAGGAGCCGCGCCGCGTCGTCCACGTCCGCGCCCGCGCGGACCCACAGCGGCCGGGAGGTCATCACGTCCGCGACGAGGGTGGCCGGCAGGTCCCGCTCCGCGTCGGCCGGCCGCAGGTGCGCCCGGGGGTCTCGCTCGGTGCGGCCCCGCAGCAGGTCGGCCTCGCTGACGATGCCGACCAGCTGGTCGTCGCCGTCCAGCACCGGGGCCGAGGCGATGCGGTGGCTCAGCAGCAGCTCCGCGGCGTACCGGACCGTGTCGTCGACCCGCACGGTGATCGCGGGCGTCGTCATCACCTCTCGGACCAGCACGGTTCCCCTCCTCCTCGCCGTCCGGCCGCTCAGGCCCGCACGACCGCCACCGGGCAGGCGGCCCGGTGGATGACGCCGTGGCTGACCGAGCCGAGGAGCAGGCCGGTGAACCCGCCGCGGCCGCGAGCACCGACGACCACCAGCGCCGCGTCGGCCGAGCAGTCTGCCAGCACGCGGTCCGCCGGGCCGCCGATCACCTCGGTGCGGGTCTGCAGGTCGGGGTACGCGTGCCGTGCCTCGCGCTC
>JBMOMI010000342.1:0-4200 GCA_049325235.1 Actinomycetota bacterium
GCGGCGACCACGGTGCTGCTCACTGCGGTCGCCGCAACCGTCGCCGGCGGCTGGGTCGCGCTGGCCCTGCTGGCCGGCGTTCCGCTGCTCGTCGGGTCGACCCGCTGGTACCTGCGGCGCGCGCCGGCCGGGTACCTCCGCGAGCGGGCGACCTACGCGCGGCTGAACGGCACGATCACCGAGACGGTGGACGGCGCCCGCACCGTCGACGCGCTGAGCCTCGGGGTCGTGCGGCGCCGCCGGATCGACGACGCGGTGCGCACATGCTTCGCCGCCGAGCGCTACACCCTGGCGCTGCGCACCCGCTGGTACCCGCAGATCGAGACCGGTTACCTGCTGCCGACCGTCGCCGCCGTGCTGTGGGGCGGATACCTCGTCTCCACCGGGGTCGCGACGGTCGGCGAGGTCACCACCGTGGCGCTGTTCGCCGTCCGGCTCGTCGACCCGATGTCGGAGCTCATCGAGTGGCTCGACGAGATCCAGGTCGGCGCGGCGTCCCTGGCGCGCATGATCGGCATCGCCGACGTGCCGCCGGACCGGGTCCCCTCGGGCGCGGAGCCGGACGGCATGGACGTCGAGGCGCGCGGCGTCCGGTACGCCTACCGTCCGGGCCACGACGTGCTGCACGGCGTGGATCTGCAGCTGCGCCACGGGGAGCGACTCGCGGTCGTCGGGCCGTCGGGTGCCGGCAAGTCCACTCTCGGCCGGTTGCTCGCCGGCATCCACCCCCCGACGACGGGCACGGTCACCGTCGGCGGCGTCCCGGTCGTCGACCTGCCGCTGCACCGGCTGCACCGCGAGGTCGCCCTGGTGACCCAGGAGCACCACGTCTTCGTCGGGACGCTGGCCGACAACCTGCGGCTGGCCGACCCCGCCGCGGACGACGCCCGGCTGATGGACGCGCTGGCGGCCGTCGACGCACAGGGCTGGGTCGAGGGGCTGCCCCGGGGCCTCGAGACCGACGTCGGCTCCGGCGGGCGCGCGCTCACCCCCGCGCAGGCGCAGCAGCTGGCGCTCGCGCGTCTGGTGCTGGCGGACCCGCACACGCTGGTGCTGGACGAGGCGACGTCCCTGATCGACCCGCGGGCGGCCCGGCACCTGGAACGCTCCCTGTCGGCCGTGCTGCACGGGCGGACGGTCGTGGCGATCGCACACCGGCTGCACACCGCGCACGACGCCGACCGGGTCGCGGTCGTCGAGGACGGTCGGATCACCGAGATCGGCTCGCACGACGAGCTGGTCGCCGCCGGCGGGTCGTACGCCGCGCTGTGGCGGGCGTGGCGCGACGAGCCCGCGCCGGTCACCCGGTAGCGGGCGGGGCGCTGCTCCGGAAGGCTTCACCGCATGGCGCGCTACGTCGAGGTCCACCCGAAGGACCCGCAGCCACGCAGCATCGCCCAGGTCGTGGCGATGCTCCGTGACGACGCGGTGATCGTCTACCCGACCGACTCCTCGTACGCGCTGGGCTGCCAGCTGGGCAGCATCAGCGGGCCCGAGCGGATCCGGCGCATCCGGGGTCTCGACGACCGCCACCACTTCACCCTGGTGTGCTCCGAGTTCGCCCAGCTCGGCCAGCTCGCCCACCTGAGCAACGCGGCTTTTCGCGCCGTCAAGGCGGCGACGCCGGGCCCGTACACGTTCATCCTCCCCGCGACGAAGGAGGTTCCACGGCGGCTCGCCCACCCCCGCAAGAAGACCGTCGGCGTGCGGATCCCCGACCACCCCGTGGTGCGCGCCCTCCTGAGGGAACTGGGCGAGCCGCTCGTGTCCAGCACGTTGCTGCTTCCGGGCCACGACGTCCCGATGACCGACGGGTGGCAGATCAAGGAGGAGCTGGACCACCAGGTCGACGTCGTCGTGGACGCCGGTGACTGCGGGACGTTGCCGACGACCGTGGTCGACTGGTCCGAGGGCTACCCGGAGGTGGTGCGTGTCGGCGCGGGCGATCCGTCGCGCTTCGCGTGAACGACGCTGCGCGGGTCCTGGGTTGCACGTGCGCCTCGGCGTGCTGCTGCCGGTCGGGACGACGACGGAGGCCCCACCGAGGAGGAGTACGGCACCCACCGCGCGCCACAGCTCGACGTTGCCCACGTACCTGCCGTGCTCGTTCCCGACGATCAGCAGGGAGTGCATGCGCAGCCCGTAGACGCTCACGAGCGCGAGGGGGGGGCGACGACGGCGGCGACGTCACCGGCCACGATCTGCTTCAGGTCCGCTTGCGACGTCCGGAACACCAGACGTCAGGACCAGCGGGCCAAGGACGGCGTAGGCGCCGGTACCCACGCCCAGGGCAGCAAGAAGCAAAGCAGGGCAGCGACGTGACTGTTCGGACCGCATGAGTCGCCGCCACGGCCGAGCGTCCCTGTCCCCTTGGACTGGCAATGGTCAAGGTTGACCAACGAGCATGCCGAACTCGCGCGAGAGACCCACTGCCGCAACGTCGTCCACCCTGCCGACCGTCCGGTACGTCCCTTGCCCTGCGCCATGGCGGCCGAGAACAGTGGTTGGCCGTCCCGTCCATGAGGCGTGGGAGAGGAGACACGCCATGCCCGAGCACTCCAGACGGACGTTCCTCGTGACCACCGGAGCTGCGGCCGTGACCCTCGGCGGGTTGTCCGGCCTTGCGGTGGCCACCACTCGCGACGCCACCCACGCCCCCGCGACCCTGGAGGACCCCGCTGCGCAGCTGGTCGCCTACGTCAGCAACGCCACGACCGGCGAGATCACGCTGATGCGAGGGGACCACGAGACCGTCGTGCGCGACCGGTCCCTGGCGGCGACCCTGGTCCGGCTGGCGAGGTGAGGACCGATGTCGTCCCACCGTGAGGCACCGGAGATCTCGAAGGACCCGGTCGCCGACTCCACCGACGTCTACGCGTTCGTCAGCCCGGACCGCCCGGACTCCGTCACGCTGATCGCCAGCTACGTCCCGTTCGAGATCCCCGCCGGCGGCCCGAACTTCTACGAGTTCGGTGAGGAGGTGCTGTACCAGATCCACGTCTCCAACAGTGGCGACGCTCAGGCCGACATTACGTACTCCTTCCGCTTCCGGGTCGACCTGCAGAACCCTGACACGTTCCTCTACAACACCGGACCCATCACCTCGTTGACGGACGAGACGTTCAACCGGCGCCAGCTGTACACGGTGACCCGGCGGGACCGGCGCGGACGTGAGCGGTTACTTGGCAGCAACCTGCCGAGCCCGCCGTGCCACATCGGACCCCGCTCCACACCGGACTACCCGGCCCTGGCCGCAGCCGCCGTCCACGACCTCGGCGGCGGTCGGCTCGTGTTCGCCGGGCAGCGGGCCGACAGCTTCTACGTCGACGTGGGCGCGATCTTCGACCTGTTGACGCTGCGCCCGTTCCAGGCTGCGCACCTCATCCCGATGGCCAGCTCCGCCGGGAGGAACGACCTCACCAACCTCAACGTCCACACCATCGCCCTGCAGGTGCCGATCACCGACCTGACGCACGGCGGCGTAGTTCCCACCGGGATCGACGACCCGGCAGCAGTCATCGGGGTGTGGACGTCGGCCAGCCGGCCTCGGGCGCGAGTGCTCGCCGGCCAGGGGCGGCGGGTGGACAGCGGTCGCTTCGTCCAGGTGTCGCGGCTGGCGAACCCGCTGTTCAACGAGGTCGTCGTGCCGATGGGCCGCAAGGACGAGTGGAACGCGCTCGAGCCCAGCCGGGACGGGGACTTCCTGCAGTACGTGCAGCGGCCGGAGGTGGCCGCGCTGCTGCCCGTCCTCTACCCGGCGGTGTTCCCCAACCTGGCCGCGCTGGATGCCGACCGGGCGGACCTCGTGGCGGTGCTGTTGACCGGCCTGCCGGCGGGTGTCGTTCCCGGCTTCCAGAACTTCACCGGGTCGCCGTACGCCGATCTCATGCGGCTCAACGTGGCGGTTCCTCCAGCGTCCAACCCGAGCGCGTTGGGCATCCTCGGCGGGGACCTCGCGGGGTTCCCGAACGGGAGGCGCTTGGAGGACGACGTCACCACGATCGAGCTACGGGCGATCGCGGGAGCCACGTACCCGCTGGTGGCGCCCGGGTTCACGCCGGACGCCGCGGCCCTCGCCGTGACCCAAGGGGTGCCACCCCCGGGCTTCCTGGGCACGTTCCCGTACCTCGGTCACCCGTACGACGGGTTCAGCACCCCCGCGCCGTGAGCGAGCACCTCGACCAGCACGGGCAGGGCGCC
>JBMOMI010000343.1:0-4200 GCA_049325235.1 Actinomycetota bacterium
CCATCTCCCGCGGGCCGACCAGCCCGCTCGCGACGTCCGGGGGACCGGCGGTGAGCGGCACCAGCAGGCTGACCGGCACGGCCTCGTCGTCGCCCGGTTCGGCCCGCGGGTCCCACACGGTGAAGCCGCGCGCCACGGCGAGCTGGGTGTAGTCCGGGGGGGCGACGACGTCGACGGTCAGCCCGCGAGGACCCCAGGCCGACGGCTGCGCCGGCAGGCCCATCGCCGCGGCGGGGGCCTGGAGGTCGACCCTCGCCCGGGCGCCCGGTGCCAGGGCGTCCACCTCGGTGAGCGCGACGAGCCGGTTCCCGGCGCGGACGCCGGAGCTGCCCTCGGCCCAGTCCCGGACGGCGTCCCGCGAGGTCAGCCGCGGCGTCCAGGCGAAGAGGCGCACCTCCAGTCCCTGGAGGGTGACCGGCCCGTCGTTGCGCACGGTCGCGCGCGCGGTCACCGTCCCGTCCGGCCGCAGCACCGGCGGCCCCAGGGACGTGACGTCCAGCCGCAGCCGCTGGTCGTGGGTGTCGGCCGGCGCGGGCGCAGCCGGCCCCGCCAGCAGCAGCGGGAGGGCCAGCAGCGCCACGAGCACCAGCCGGGCGCGGAGCATCATCCGGCGCGCACCGTCATGCGATGTCCGCGAGCAGGGCGGTGGCGGCCCGCACGATCCGCCGCTCGTTGGCGAACGCCAGCCGCTCGGGCAGCTCCTCCAGCGGCACCCACGCCACGTCGACGGCTTCGGCGTCCGGGTCGCCCTCGATGGTGAGCCGCCCGCCGGTGGCCTCGAGCAGGTAGTGGTGCACGGTCTTGTGGATGCGGCGTCCCTCGACCGCGAACCAGTAGTCGATGGTGCCGAGCTCGGCGACGACCCGGCCCCGGATGCCCGTCTCCTCCTCGATCTCCCGGACGGCGGCCTCCTGCGGGGTCTCGCTGCCCTCCAGGTGGCCCTTGGGGAGGCACCACTCGAGCCGGCCGGCCCGGTTGACGCGGGCGATCACCGCGACGGCCGGCCGCGGGCCGGCCAGGTCGACCACCATCCCGCCCGCCGAGGTCTCCTCGACCGTGCGCCACCGACCTCCCCCCGGGCGGGGACGACGCGGCACGGCGGGCATGCGCCTCACTGTAACCACGAGCCGGAGCGGTCCCCGGCGTCTGGCAGGCTTGGACGTCGTGCCCGAACCCAGTCGTGCCCTCGAGGCCGCGCCGGACGTCGAAGCCGCGCTGCAGGCCGCGTGCCAGGACGCCGTGGCGGCGGTGCGGGCCCAGGCCCCGCTGGCGCTCGAGCTGGGTGAGGTGTTCGCGGCCGCCGGCCACGAGCTCGCGCTCGTCGGCGGCCCGGTGCGCGACGCGCTGCTCGGCCGGCTCGGGGACTCACCGGGCGACCTGGACTTCGCGACCAGTGCACGTCCGGAGCAGACCGAGGCCCTACTGGCGCGGTGGGCGGACGCGCACTGGGACATCGGGCGGGACTACGGCACCATCGGGGCGCGCAAGGGGGACGTCGTCGTCGAGGTGACCACGTACCGCACAGAGTCGTACCACCCCGGGACCCGCAAGCCGTCCGTCGCGTACGGCGACACCCTCGCCGGCGACCTGTCCCGGCGCGACTTCACCGTGAACGCGATCGCCCTGCGGCTGCCCGGTCTCGAGGTCGTCGACCCCTTCGGCGGGGTCGTGGACCTGGCCCGGGGGCTGCTGCGCACGCCCGCCTCGCCGGAGCAGTCCTTCGACGACGACCCGCTGCGGATGATGCGGGCCGCCCGGTTCGCCGCGCAGCTCGGCGTGCGGGTCGCGCCCGACGTGCGGGCCGCCATGACGGCGATGGCCGGCCGGATCGAGATCGTCTCGGCGGAGCGGGTGCGCACGGAGCTGGAGAAGCTCGTGTGCGGCGCGCGGCCGCGGCGCGGGCTCGAGCTCATGGTCGACACCGGGCTGGCCGACCACGTGCTGCCGGAGCTGCCGGCGCTGCGGCTGGAGATCGACGAGCACCACCGGCACAAGGACGTCTACCACCACACGCTGACGGTGCTGGACCAGGCGGTCGCCCTCGAGGACGGCCCCGGGGGCCCGGTGCCCGGGCCGGACTTCGTGCTCCGCTTCGCCGCGATCATGCACGACGTCGGCAAGCCGGCGACCCGGCGCTTCGAGCCCGGCGGGGGCGTCTCGTTCCACCACCACGAAGTGGTCGGCGCGAAGATGACCGCCCGGCGGATGAAGGCGCTGCGGTTCGACACGGCCACCACCAAGGCGGTGGCCAAGCTGGTCGCCCTGCACCTGCGCTTCCACGGGTACAGCGACGGCCAGTGGACGGACTCGGCGGTCCGCCGGTACGTCACCGACGCCGGAGACCTGCTGGAGCGGCTGCACCGCCTCACCCGGTCGGACTGCACCACGCGGAACCAGCGCAAGGCCGCCCGGCTGGCCGCCGCCTACGCCGACCTCGAGCGGCGGATCGCCGAGCTGCGCGAGCGCGAGGAGCTCGCGGCCGTGCGGCCCGACCTCGACGGCAACCAGATCATCGAGACGCTCGGGGTGAGTCCCGGCCCGGTCGTCGGGCGGGCCTACCGGTTCCTGCTCGAGCGTCGCCTGGACCGCGGGCCGGTGGAGCCGGACGTCGCTCGCGCCGAGCTGCTCGAGTGGTGGCGGCAGCAGCCGGAGTCCGGCGCGTAGCCAGCGCTTCAGCGGGCCGCAACGAAGTGTGCGTTGCGTCCCTTGCCAGGCCCGCGCGTGATGCCATCCCGCGCTGCGGCGAGACCGCTGAGGATCGTGGAGGCGTTCGGCTGCGCCATGCCGGTGAGGGCAGCGACGTCACCGGACGAGACCTTGTCATGTTCGTCCAGCCACGCTAGGGCGACGCGGCGAACGGTGTCGGACGAGCGTTGCATGCGGAACCAGAGCAGCTCCCCGGAGCGAGGCACCATGCCGTAGCGGCCGCTCAGAGCCGCCGAGGCCAACGCTGGTGCGAGCTGCCAGGCGTCGGCGTGCCGCTTCGTCAGGGGGTGCCCGTCGGCAGTGCAGCTGTCCACGGCGTCGAGAGCGAGATCCGCCCTGGCCGGTGAGGACTGCAGTACTCGGCCTGCTGAGGTGCGCGTGAGGAACGGGCGGCGCAGAAGCGCATCGAGCAGCACCGCCACTCGGACGTCACGCCGTCGCGGTGGTGGGTCGACGCGTGCGAGCACTCCAGCCAGCACCGGCAGCAGCGGCTCGCCTGTCAGCGTCGTCCGAACTCGGGGACCGGGGACTTCCTCGATGAGCGGAGCGCGGTGCCCCTCGGCGAGCATGGTCTGGTACATGCGCGGCACGCCGACGCCCTGTCGGTCGACGAGCCGCAGAGCGCGGAAGAGGTCCGCCAGCGCCGGGTAGCGGGAATGCCGGGTCGTCAGCACATTGTCGGCGTTCACGCCCCCGGTGAACCCACCGGGGCTGGTCACCTCCAACTGTGCGTCGGCGTCCACCCAGCGCACCGACGTCGGCTCGGGTTGCATCCAGTCACGATGCGTGAGGTGGTTGAGCACCGCCTCGCGTACGGCGCGCACAGGCAACTGGCGCTGGCCGGCTTCGACGAAGCCACGACTGGCGGGGCGGATCGTGTTGTATGCGTCGAGGCGATCCTCCACCGCGGTCAGTGCCTCCAGGAGGCTGGTGCCTGGCTGGTGCTCGAAGGCACCGATGACGTCTCCACCGGAGACGTCGAGGCGTGAGAGCACCAGCTGAGGGCGAGGGGAAGCGGTCAGCAGGAGGGCGCCGGCCTGCGTCAACCGACCGTCCGGCCGCAGGACTCCGAGATGGGTCAGCAGGGCGTGCCGCTCGACCTCGGCTGGACCCTCGAGGTCCTCACCGCCTTGGGCGAGATAACGGCGAACCAGCTGAAGCGCCTGGTCTCGGACGTCGTCGGCGTTCGCGGGGGTCGGTGCGGCCATGGGGTCGACGCCGAGACGGTCGGCGCGGTGCCGCCACCACTCCGATCGGTCCACTTCGGTGCACCGGTCGCCGACCCGCCAGCGCAGTCGGCGATCGGGGTCCTCGACGGGGTCCGGGCTCTCGGCCACCGGGACGACGAGGATGCGAGCGCCCTTGAGCTCTCGGGCCTCGATGACCGGCGCGATCCCGGTCAGGTCGTCGAGCCTCTGACGCAGCCATTCCTCGTCCAGGGACGTACCCAAGGGCGCCCACGTGCGGTCTTCGATGCCCAGCACTATCGCTCCA
>JBMOMI010000344.1:0-4192 GCA_049325235.1 Actinomycetota bacterium
CCCCCGAGCTGCCGGGGTTCGTCGCGGGGCTGGACGGCTCGTGGGCGGGGCTGTCGCTGACGATGCCGCTCAAGCAGGCGGTGGTTCCGCTGTGTGCGTCGCTGTCGCCGCTGGCGGCGGCGCTCGGGGTCGTGAACACGGTGACGTTCGCGCCCGACCGCTCGCTCGTCGGCGACAACACGGACGTCGAGGGCGTGGTGGTCGCGCTGCGCTCGGCGGGGGTGTCGTCGGTGGCGTCGGGGCTCGTCGTCGGCGGGGGGGCGACGGCCGCGTCGGCGGTGGCGGCGCTGGGGGAGCTGGGGTGCGCGTCCACCCGGCTGGTCGTCCGGTCGGTGCCCCGGGCGCAGCCGGTGGTGGACGCCGCCGAGCGGCTGGGTCTGCAGGTGCGGCCCGCCGACTGGCTAGGGGCGGTGGACCTGCGGGCGGACGTCGTGATCTCGACCGTGCCTGCCGGGGTGGCCGATGCTCTGGTCGAGGCGGTGCCGGCTGGGCCCGGCGTGCTGCTGGACGTCGTGTACTCGCCGTGGCCGACGGAGCTGGCGGTCGCGTGGTCGGCCGCCGGCGGCCGGGTGGTGAGCGGGTTCGACATGCTGCTGCACCAGGCGGTGGCCCAGGTGCGGTTGATGACCGGGCTGGAGCCGTCGGTGGAGGCCATGCGGGCCGCGGGCACGGCGGAGCTGCGGCGTCGGCAGTCTGGCTAGAGAACCGGCTGTCCGAGGTCGTGGAGCGGCTGGAGCGGGAGCACGGTCGCGTGGTCATCACCAAGCACGGCCGGCCCGCGGCCGTCGTCCTCAACATCGAGGACCTCGAGGGGCTCGAGGAGACCCTCGACGTGATCAGCCACGAGGCTCTGCTCAGCGACATCCGTGAGGCCCTGACGGAGGAGCCGGAGCCGCTGGGCATGGAAGAGGCGCTCGGGCTGGTCACCGACCGGTGAGCGGTGGCATCGAGTTCGCCTACGGCTCCTTGGCGGACCACCCCTCAGCGTGTCGGCACGCCGCTCGAGCTAGAGCTCGAGGGGCTGCACAGCTCGAGATCCTTGCCGTCGAGCACCGTGCGGACGTCTACCGGCCTCGGTGACCTGAGCGCGACACGGGGGCACCGGTGCGGGATGGTGGTGTGACGGTCATCCCGCGCAGGAGAGGGGAGCCATCGTGGCAACGTGCGAGGTCTGCGGGAACGACTACGACAAGGCCTTCGAGGTCGTCGCGGCGGGTGCCCGGCACACCTTCGACAGCTTCGAGTGCGCGATCCACCGGATGGCGCCGGTGTGCGAGCACTGTGGCTGCAAGGTCGTCGGGCACGGCACCGAGGTGGACGGGCGGTTCTACTGCTGCGCCCACTGCGCCCGGGAGTCGGAAGCGGGAGCGCAGGTCCAGGACCGGGCCTGACGCCGCCGGCTCAGCTCAGAACGGTGGGTCGCCGGGGTCGTCCGGCTCTGGGTCAGCCGGTTCGAGGCGCGTCTTCCGCGGGTCCGGCTTGCCGGTGCCGGGGTCGATGCTGCCGTCGTCCGGACCGGTGAAGTCGAGCAGCGGACGCCGGTCCACCTCGTAGACCCGCCCGAGCTTCGTCGTCCAGCGGAACACCCCTGGCTCGACCTGTTCCAGGAAGATCCGTTTGCGGGTCTTCGGCTGGTGGATGCGAACGCAGAGGCACCCGAGGTTGAACTCCGCGGTCGGGCCCTCCGGGTGGTTGATCGAGTGGTCGACCTGGGTGAGGCGGGCGTCGCGGTCGCAGGTGGGCTCGACGCACGTGACGTCTCTCAGCTTGACGAACCGCTCGAGGTGCTTGGGTGGCCGGTACGCCGTGGTGCTGACGTCCAGCAGGTAGCCCTCGACCGGGTCGGTGAGCAGGCGGCGCCAGCGGGCGTCCTGGGCGAAGGCGCGGGCCGCGTCGGCGGTGATCGACCCGTAGCCCTTGAGCAGGGCCGGCCGGTCGTCGAGCCCGAGCAGCGTCTCGGCGGCGATGACGACCTGCAGCTCGCCGGCGACGCCGTCGGCTCCGTGGACGACGAGGTCGTACAGGGCGTCGAAGCGCCGCTGGTCGAGTGTGCGGGTGTCGCCCTCGGGCCGCTGCCGGTGCGCGATCTTGTCGATGATCGAGAAGATCGCGGTGGTCTTCTCGGCCGGCCCTTCGATGTGGAGCACCGCCTGGCCGTCCGGCTCGGCCCAGTGGTCGACGCGACGTCGCTCGCAGGCCCGCTGGCGTCGCTTCTCGGCGGCCTGCGGGTCGACCCGGATGGCGGCGTCGTTGAGCTTGCGGCGCAGCTGCCGGGCCGACCGTTTCTGGGCGTGGTCGACCGCCACCGTCTCGACCCGCCGCCGTGCCTCGGGGGACAGGTCGCGGGTGACGTCGGCGAGGACCTTCGCCTTGGTGGCGTCCAGGTCACCGCGGGTCATGGCCTCCAGCGCACGAGGCAGCCGCTCGGTCAGTGAGATCGCCAGGTCGACGATGCCGCTCGCCGTGCCGGGTGCGACGGCGATGGCCGGTGCCAGCTCGTTGGCGACGTCCAGCATCGGTTCGCGGCTGCCGTCGGGGTACGGCTCCTCGGCGCGGAAGCGGCGGTGCAGCTCGCCCAGCACCGTGTACATGGCCGCCTGTGCCCACGCCACGTGCCGGTAGGCGGCGACCGCCGCGTCCAGCAGCCCGACGTCGTCCAACCCCGCCGCGTCGACCTCGGCGAGCAGCGTCGCCGTGGCCGGCCCGGGTGGCGGCGGGGTGCCGTGGTCACCGATGCGTTCGAACATGTGTCGGAGACTAGAGGGTGGGTCCGACAGCCGGCCTCCACGACCTCGCCCGCATGTCATGCGGGCCCTGCGGCTCAGCCGCTCAGGAGGACCCTGCTAGGCTGTGCGACGCCTTTGGGGCTGTAGCGCAATTGGTAGCGCACCTCGGTCGCATCGAGGGGGTTAGGGGTTCGAGTCCCCTCAGCTCCACCACTCCATCCCAGCCCGTCGAGCACCGGCATACGGATGTCCGTCGGCACGTCCGGTCGAAGGGCTCGGACGGCGTCGATCACGGCGGCAGCACGGCGACATCCGCCACCACAGAGATCGTGGGATCTTCCTCCAGCAGGTATCGCAGGCCGGCTCTCACCATCTGCTGATCGTCGGCGATGACGATGCGGATCATGCTGGCGTCACCTCGTTGCTCAGCGGACCGCGCGGCGCCGACCTCGCCCGAGCGGCTTGCGCGTCCGCCGTCCTGCTCGGGGACTCCGCGTGGTCCTACGGGTAGCGGCAGGCGGCAGCATTCTCGCCAAGCTCGACGCCCGCGACCGTGTCCAGGCCGTCCTGATTGCCCATCGGTACGGCATCACCGCCTGACGTCGTGCCGGAGGGGGACTTCGTCACCTACGGCCTCGCCGTGTCCTTGCCGCAGATGCGGGACACCGCCGCCGCTCGCGGCCGGTGCCCGGTGGCGGCGTAGGGCGGGTCAGGTCCTCAGATCCAGCTCGAGAACCACATCCGCGCGCGCCACTGCGAGTACGGGATCACCTCGGCCACGTGCACCGGCCAGAACCACGCCAGCATCACCACGGCGGCCACGACGACCGACCCGGCCGCGACCGCGCCGACGAGCCGCCGCTGCGGCGGCGCCCCGCGCGGCCCGAGCAGCAGGCCGAGCACGTACGTGAGGCCGAGCACGACGAACGGCGCGAAGGCGACGGAGTAGAAGGCGTACATCGTCCGGTCGTCGGACGCCGCGTAGTAGAACCACGGCAGCCACCCGGCCGCGACCCCGCTCAGGACCGCGCCCGCCCGCCAGTCCCGACGCAGCAGCCACATGAACAGCAGGACGGCGAGAGCGAGCGTGCCGCCCCACCACACCACGGGGTTGCCCAGGGACGTGATGGCCTGCGAGCAGCTGTCGGCCAGGCAGCCCTGCTCGCCGCGGGCCGGGCTCTCGTAGAAGAAGGACGTCGGCCGGCCCTGCACGATCCACGACCACGGGTGCGCCTCGTAGGGGTGCTCCGAGGTCAGCGTGGTGTGGAAGGCCCAGATGTCGGCGTGGTACTTGCCCAGGGACCGCAGCGCGTCCGGGAGGAATGCGAACCCCGCCGGGTTGTCCCGCCCCCACTGCCGCAGGTACGCGTCGTCCGAGGCGAACCACCCGGCCCACGTCGCGACGTAGGTGACCAGGGCGACCGGCACGAGCGACACGAACGCCGGGACGCCGTCCCGCACCAGCC